>JAUZPW010000115.1 GCA_030705725.1 Bacillota bacterium | reverse complement strand
TATAGCAGCCGACGCATTTGTCGCGGTTCACCGTGATAACCCCGTCTTTTACGGAGAGCGAGCCCGAAATGCAGCTTTTGACGCAAAGCGGCTCCTCACAGTGGCGGCAGGAACCCGCGAAGCTCACGGACCCGCCCTCCTCGACCTGTATTCTGGGGTTGATGCGCACATCTCTGAGGGCTTTCGCCATATCCGTTTTCCCGCTGTTCGCGAAGGCGCAGTAATATTCGCAGAGATGGCAGCCGAGGCACCATTTTTCGTTGACATATATTCTTTTCATAATTAATCCTCCGCTACTCGCCCGCATGCATTATTCCGAGGATTTCGAGCTCTTTTTCGTTTAGTCCGACGCCCCTAAGCATCAGGCGGTTGCCCCTTAACGCCTCTATCGAATTTATGCCCATGCCGCCGAGCATTTCCTTAACCTCGTGGTTCCACGCCTGAATAAGGTTAACGAGCCTTTTATAGCCGACGTCGGGATTAAGGCGCTTGACGAGGTCCGGGCGCTGGGTCGCGATGCCCCAGTTGCAGGTGCCGAGGTGGCAGCTTCTGCAGAGGTGGCAGCCGAGCGCAAGCAGCGCGCCGGTCGCGATATACACGGCGTCGGCCCCGAGCGCTATCGCCTTGACAAGGTCTGAGCTGCTTCTTATGGACCCGCCGACGACCAGAGACACGTTGTTTCTGATTCCCTCCCGGCGGAGGCGCTCGTCGGCGCTGGCTAAGGCAAGCTCAACCGGGATGCCGACATTGTCGCGGATCCTCGTCGGAGCGGCGCCCGTGCCGCCGCGGTAGCCGTCGATCGCTATTATATCGGCGCCGCTGCGGGCTATCCCTGAGGCTATCGCGGCAACGTTATGCACGGCTGCTATTTTAACGATTACCGGCTTTTTATAGGCGGTTGCCTCCTTTAGGGAATAGACAAGCTGCCTTAAATCCTCGATAGAGTAAATATCGTGGTGCGGATAGGGGGAGAGGGCATCGGTGCCCTCGGGGATCATGCGGGTTTTTGATATATCGCCCGCGATTTTGGTCCCGGGCAGGTGGCCGCCGATGCCCGGTTTAGCGCCCTGACCCATTTTAATTTCAATGGCGGCTCCGGCGTCGAGATAGTCCTTATGTACTCCGAAGCGGCCGCTCGCGACCTGAACTATCGTGTTTTTGCCGTATTTGTAAAAGTCCTCGTGCAGGCCGCCCTCGCCGGTATTGTAATAAATGCCGAGCTCGGACGCGGCACGGGCCAGGCTTTCGTGCGCGTTATAGCTTATCGAGCCGTAGGACATGGCGGAAAACATGACGGGAACGCTAAGCTCAAGGTTCGGATATTTTTTAATCACGAGGTTTCCGTCTTTATCAAACTCCATTTTTTCGGGCTTTCTGCCGAGAAACACCTTTGTTTCCATCGGCTCCCTGAGAGGGTCGATGGACGGGTTTGTGACCTGCGACGCGTTTATGAGGATTTTATCCCAGTAAACGGGGTAGGGCTTGGGGTTTCCCATCGAGGAGAGCAGCACGCCGCCCGTCGAGGCCTGACGGTAGAGCTCGGTGATCGTTTCGTTGGTCCAGTTATGATTTTCGCGGAAGGTATGGTCGGTTTTCACTATTTTTATCGCCCTTGTAGGGCAAATTGACGCGCAGCGGTGGCAGGCGACGCATTTCGATTCGTCGGCTGTCATCATGTTCAGCTCCGGGTCGAATTTATGCACCTCGTTCGAGCACTGCCGCTCGCACGCGCGGCATTTTATGCAGCGGTCGGGGTTTCTGACTATTTCGTACTCGGGATATAAAAAATCAATCATTGATATGACTTTCCTTTCAAACTTTACTCTTTTCCCCCTCGAGGACGGCCATTACCGCCTCTCCGCCTTTCGGCGACCAGAGCCTGTCGGGCGCGGGGCAGATCTCGCGTATCGCGCATTCCTCGCTTGCGACATACAAAGTGTCGCCTTTTTCCGCCGCGACCATCGATCTTAGCTTCAGCCTGTCGTTCAGCGCCATCATGCCGCCGTCAAAGCCCAGCAGGATCGAAAACGGCCCGGTGACGAGCAGGCTCGAGTAAACGTTTCTGAGATAGGTGAGCTTCTCTTTTTCCTTTTCGGGCAGCTTTTCGATTTCGCTCCAGAAGGGGGCGGCGATCACCTTCGCCACATCCTTAAGCGGGAGGCCCTGCCTGCGGTTTAGGTAGTCGATTATATAGGTTATTACCTCGGTGTCCGTCAAAAGCGTGCATTTATAGCCGAACATTTCGACGAAGCGGCGGTTCGCGTCGTAGCTCGATATTTCGCCGTTATGTACTATTGAATAATCGAGCAGCGCGAAGGGGTGCGCGCCGCCCCACCAGCCGGGGGTGTTCGTCGGGTACCTTCCGTGCGCCGTCCAGCAGTAGCCCGAATAATCCTCGAGCCTGTAAAACCGCGCGACGTCCTCGGGATAGCCGACCGCTTTGAACACGCCCATGTTTTTACCGCTTGAGAAAATATAGGCTCCGTCGATTTTCGTATTTACGCTAACAACGCATCTCGCGACATATTCTCTTTCATCAATCTGCTCGTTTGCAAGTTTGGTAGGCAATGGCGTCACAAAATACCGCCAGATAAGCGGAACATCCGTAATTTCGGACGTCTTGACGGTCGGTATGCGGGAAAGGTTGACTATATCGAAACGCCTGTCGAGATAGCGCTCGGTTTCCTCTCTCGACGTCATATTGTCGTAAAAAACATGCAGGGCGTAAAGCTCCTTATATTCGGGGTAGATTCCATAGCCGGCAAACCCGCCGCCGAGGCCGTTCGACCTGTCGTGCATGGTCGCTATGGATTTGAGGATCGTGCCGCCGGAAATCCGGCTGCCCGATCTTGAAAAAAAGCCGGAAATTGCGCATCCGGACGGGATTCTTACCTCGCCTTCTCTTAGCATGCCGCAGACATTCCTTTCGTATTTTCGTCAAAAAAAACAAGGGTGTTCACCGGGAGAATACATTGCTCCGCCAGTGAACGCCATTGTTCATAAACTATTATATGTTTGCCGTTTATGTTTGTCAATCATTTTTTGCAGGATTTATTTTCTAAAATTTCATAATTTATATTCGACAGGATCAAATAAAATACGCCCGGCATATTGCCGGAGGGGGGATTTCTCTTTTACGTTAAAAACATATTGCTTTCGCCTTTGACATATATATACCCTAACAAAGCAATTTGCGAAGAGGGTGTTATATATTGAGATGGAACGTGGAGGAGCGATGCGTAACTCTGGCAAATTTCATCATTGAAAACGGGGCTACTGTCCGCAAGGCTGCTAAACGGTTCGGAATCTCCAAGTCGACGGTACATAAGGATATAACCGAGCGGCTCAGAGTGTACAACCATAGCCTTTATAACGACGTTAAAAAAGTCTTGGAGCTTAATAAATGCGAACGGCACCTTCGCGGCGGCGCGGCGACCCGGGAAAAATACAAGAAAAAATCGGAGACGGCCGGCAAACTTAATTAAATATCCTTGGCTTACTATAAGCAGAGGCAACCCTGCTTTAATTTCGTTTCTCAACAATCCTTCATAAAAGAAAACACGGGGCTGTCTTAAAAAAGACCGCCCCGTGTTTTTTTAAGAGATAAAAGCTATCTGCCGAAGTACGCGTCGAGATACATATCTCTGATTTCTTTTATGAGCGGGTATCTCGGGTTCGCGCCGGTGCACGGGTCGTCGAAGGCCGCGAGCGACATTTCGTCGAGCTTCAGCATAAACGTTTTTTCGTTGACACCCGCGTCCGCGATGGTTTTGGGAATACCCACTTTTTCCTTGAGCTCTTCTATCGCCTCGATAAGGCTCTGAAGCTTTTCGTTATCCGTTTTTCCGGGGAGGCCCAGATATGCCGCGATTTCGGAATATCGCTTTTGTGCCTGGGGATATTTATACTGCGGGAAGAGGCCCTGCTTTACGGGCGCCTCGGCGGCGTTATATTTTATCACGGTGTTTATCAAAAGCGCGTTTGCGACGCCGTGCGGAATGTGGTGGTACGCGCCGAGCTTATGCGCCATTGAGTGGCACACGCCCAGGAAGGCGTTCGCGAAAGCAATGCCCGCCATGGTCGAGGCGTTCGCCATTTTTTCGCGAGCTTCGGGATCGCCGGCGCCGTCGTTATAGGCTCTCGGGAGATATTCGAAAATATTTTTTATCGCCGTGAGCGCCATGCCGTCTGAATATTCGGTCGCCATAACCGAAACGTAAGCCTCGAGCGCATGGGTAAGAGCGTCGATGCCCGACGCCGCCGTAAGACCGCGCGGCATGTTCATCATAAGGTCTGCGTCGACTATTGCCATGTCGGGCATCAGCTCGTAATCCGCAAGCGGGTATTTGACGCCGGTTTTTTCATCCGTTATGACGGCGAACGGCGTGACCTCGCTGCCTGTGCCGGCCGTGGTCGGGATCGCTGCGAAATACGCCTTTTCGCCCATCTTCGGGAATGAATACACCCTTTTGCGTATATCCATGAAGCGCATTGCGAGGTCGGTGAAGTCCGCTTCGGGGTGCTCGTATAAAACCCACATTATTTTGGCGGCGTCCATCGGGGAGCCGCCGCCAACGGCGATTATAACGTCGGGCTTAAATTCGCTCATTGCTGCGGCGCCTGCTTTGGCCGCGGCGAGCGTCGGGTCCGGGTCGACGTCGAAATAGGTGTGGTGCGTTATATTCATCGAATCGAGAAGCTTTTCCACGGGCCCGGTAACGCCGAGACCGTAAAGAGCCTTGTCGGTTACAATAAAGGCGCGTTTTTTGCCCATTACCTCTTTGAGCTCCCGGAGGGCCACGCCAAGGCTGCCTTTTTTATAGTAAACCTTTTCGGGGGTGCGGAACCATAACATATTCTCTCTCCTTTCGGCAACCGTTTTAATGTTGAGCAGATGCTTTACGCCGACGTTTTCGGATACCGAGTTTCCGCCCCAGCTGCCGCAGCCGAGCGTCAGAGACGGCGTCAGCATGAAGTTATAGATGTCGCCTATGCCGCCCTGCGCGGCGGGAGTATTTATGAGCGTGCGCGACGTCTTCATCGCGCTTTCGAAGATCCGGAGCTTTTCTTTCTGCGCTACCGTATTTATATAGATGCTCGAGGTGTGGCCGAAGCCGCCGCCCTCGACGAGCCTTTCGGCTTTTGCCACCGCGTCGCAGAAATCCGCCGCGCGGTACATGGCGAGAACGGGGGAGAGCTTTTCATGGGCGAAGGGCTCGGACAGTTCGGTCGATTCTACTTCTCCTATCAGCACCTTGGTCTGCCCTGGCACCGTTACGCCGGCCATATTCGCGACCGCGAAGGCGCTCTGACCCACTATCTTTGCGTTAACGGAGCCGTTCACGAGGATTATTTCGTCGAGCCTGCGGGTTTCCTCCTCCGTCAGGAAATAAGCCCCGCGGTTTTGGAATTCCTTTTTTACCTCGTCATATATACCGCCGAGGACGATGACCGACTGTTCCGAGGAGCAGATCATGCCGTTATCAAAGGTTTTTGAAATCAGGATCGAGCTGACCGCGGTTTTAATATCCGCCGAGTCGTCGATTACCGCGGGAGTATTGCCAGCGCCGACGCCTATCGCGGGCTTGCCGGACGAGTA
>JAUZPW010000114.1 GCA_030705725.1 Bacillota bacterium | reverse complement strand
CGCCCAGACCGACCCTGTAGTCGCCTATAAGCACGAGGGCTTTGAAATGTTCGACGAAATGATCCAGGCGATCCGCGAGGATACAGTCCGAATGATCTTTTTGGTAAGAGTGCGGCATGGCGACGAGCCGAAGCGCGAAAAGGTTGCCAGGGAAACCTCAGTTTCAGGCGCGTCGGCAAACGACGTCGGTCCCCGCCAGCCGATAAGAAAAGATAAAAAGCCCGGGCGCAACGACCCGTGCCCCTGCGGGAGCGGGAAAAAATACAAAAAATGCTGCGGAGCAAACGAATAGCTGGGAGGGAAATTACTATGCCTGCGGTTAAAATAAGGGACAATGTTTATTCTGTAAGGGCGGTTGATTACGACATCCGCGTGTTTCACGGCTATGAAACGCCATTCGGAACGACCTATAACGCCTACCTCGTTATCGACGATAAAATTACTTTGATCGATTTTGTCAAAGAGCCGTTTACAAAAGAGCTTATAAAAAATATCGAAGAAATCATTCCCGTCAGCAAAATTGACTGCCTGATAGTAAACCACATAGAGCCCGACCATTCGGGAGCCATCTGCGCTATTTCGGATATTGTACCGAGCGCCGATATTTACTGCACTATGAACGCTCAAAAGGGGCTGAAAGCTTATTATAAACGCGATTTTGACTGCCATATCGTAAAACCGCTCGATACCCTTAATACAGGCAAATACAATTTCACATTTATACCTATGCCGATGGTTCATTGGCCTGACAGCATGAGCACTTACTTAGCTGAGGAAAAACTTTTGTTTTCAAATGACGCTTTCGGCCAGCACATCGCTCTAAAGGAGGCCTTTGATGACGAACTGGGGCTGCCTAAATTACTGGAGCGCGCGGGCGACTATTATGCAAACATTGTTTTCCCGTTCGGCGCGCAGGTGCAGAAACTCCTGTCCCAGGTCTCTCCGTATCCCGTCGATATGATCTGCCCTTCTCACGGCCAGATTCTGCGCGGTTTCGTTCCTGAAATGAGTGAAAAGTACAAGCTCTGGTCGCAAGGCTCTACCGATCCCGGACGGGCCGTTATAGTATACGATACGATGTGGGGCTCGACGGAAATCATGGCGAAAACGCTTTTTGATGAATGGAAAAATGAAGGCAGAGACGTCGAGCTTATCGATCTTCGCAAAAAGCACATCTCCTACGCGATGGCAAAGCTTCTCGAAGCTAAATATATCGCGGTGGGTTCCTCAACGCTCAATAATAACCTCCTGCCGTCCGTCGCTGCGTTTCTGACATATATGAAGGGCTTAAGGCCGAAGGACAGGACAGCTCTCGCTTTCGGCTCCTATGGCTGGAGCGGCGAAAGCGTTGCACAGATTGAGGAGTTTTTCAAAGCTCTTGGCTTTGAGCTTCTTTCTTCGCGCAAGACGGTTTATCGGCCGTAGCCCAGTGCTTGTTTATAAAGTAAAAAGCCTCGCTTTGTCTCACAAAGCGAGGCTTTTAATATCAGGTTTTATAGATTTCTTAACTCGGTCAATATGTTTTTATAATCCCTGCGCGTTCCGAACAGCGAGCTTGTTCCAAGTATAAAACCGTCCACTCCCGCCTCCGAAAGCTCTTTTATTTTTTCAGGCGAACAGGCGCCGTCTAGAGTAAGTATAAATCCGTATTTCTTTTTTAACTCGGCTAGTTTTATAAGCTTTCCCTTGACGCTTTCTATAAACCGCTGTCCGGCAAATCCCGGCGTCACGCTCATCGCCAGCACATAGTCGCGGTGCGCCAAAAGCTCGCGCACAGTTTCGATGCTTGTATCGGGATTTATCGCAATTCCGGCTTTTACCCCTCTGTTCCTTATATGCCGCAGGGTTTTAATGCAGTATCTTTCGCTTTCTGGGTGGATGTAAACGATGTCCGCTCCCGCGTCTATAAACCAGTCGACTTTGCCCGCCGGTTTTTCAATCATAAGGTGGACGTCAATAGGCTTTCGCGTGTTTTTTCTTACTGTTTTAATGTCCTGCAAGCCCATCGCGATATTGGGGACAAAACAGCCGTCCATAACGTCGCAGTGAAAGACGTCCGCTCCGGCTTGATCCAGTTCGGCGGTTGAAGTCGCCAGGTTATCGTAATCGGCGCACATCATGCTTGGGCATAGAATTTTTTTCATATACATTTCCCTGTTATTCTAATTTACACATAGCGTAATTTACTTAAGATCCTTTTCAAGCCTGACAATGCAAAACCTTTCGACGACAACGTCATTTTTGTCGTTTAATGAAACAACTGCGGTTTGTTTGTCAATTTTCTTTATAACTCCATGAATACCCGAGGATAAGACGATCTTGTCGCCGGGCTGCAGCTCGTTCTGAAATTTGATTGCGGCCTCGGTATTTTTTCTGTAATGAAAAATGTTCGTTATAAGATAACCCAAAACGAATACTACGAAAATAATTACAGTCCATATCCAGCCGGGAATAGAATTAAGCATGAACGCATCTCCTGTTAATTTGTATTTTTATCAATTTTTTCGATAACCCTGTAAATTTTTCTGCAGTCGTCGACAATAAAATCCGCCAATGAAATATCGTTCGGTATATGCGGGTCTTTCCGGGCAACCACATGCATTTTTGCGTTATATGCCGCTCTGACTCCGTAATTTGAATCCTCGACGGCGAGGCATTCTTCCGGCCGTATCTTGAGAAGCCCGGCTGTGTGAAGGTATATCTCGGGATTAGGTTTTGATTCCTTAAACGATTGTCCGCTTGTGACCACGCTGAAGTATCTTCTCAGAAAGCAGGTATCGAGCACGGTGTCTATGTCCCCCATGTCCGAGGACGACGCCAGCGCAAGCGGAAATTTCCCGCTAAGGATTTTAATTGCCTCAACTGTGTCTTCGTTCTGAATATCCTTATAAACCATAGGCGATTTGTTATAATACTTCTTAAAATCTACGCGCGTCTCCTCATACGTGGATTTGCTTAATTTCGCAATCTGGCTGTATAATTCGAAATCCTCTATCCCGGATAAATAGTATAAATCCTTAAGCTCGGTTCCAATATTTTTTGAAAGTAAATATTCCCTGAGCTTTTTCAGAAAAGCGTACTCGCTGTCTACAATGACGCCGTCCATGTCAAATATGACCGCTTTAATCATAAATATTATACCTTTTCATTTTGATAAATATCGCACCAGTTTAAATTATTGTAAAACAAATAGCTCAGTCAGCAAAGTAAATATCACGAATATGCCGGCCACCCGACATGCACCAGCTTGAAATATGTCGTATTGATACCAAACTTATCGGCAAGCCTTGCGGCAAGAATCTGGAACGGAATAATATAGGCTATAGCCATAAGCTCCTCGCAGGCGTTATATGAAAAACGGCAGTCCCTGATCGTATGTGGAATATCCTCAGCGCTGATAACAAAAACATGAGGCGTGACTTTTTCCTTAAAGAATTGGTTAAGTACAGCCGCCCTCTTCATCTCGCTTCCGCCCGAGAGGATTGTAAATATGTAATTCTCCTCGTCATAGGCAAAAATCGGCCCGTGGATAAACTCCTCCGCTTCATACCCTATAGAGGCAAGATGCGTGCATTCATATAGTTTAACCTGCGCTTCTAGCGCTGTGCCATAGTTCATGCCATATGCCGTCACTCCAAGCTTTCCTGCCGCTTCGAGCTCGTCTTTGTTCCTGTCATACCACTCGGCGGATTCTTTTATGAATGTGTCAAAGCGAAGGGTAAACTCCCTTGCCTCGGCTAATTTGCTTTCATATTCGCCCGCCGTAATATTTCCGAGTTTTTTAGCAACCTCGAGCGTAATAAGGTAAAGCATCATCAGCGTAACGGTATAGCCGCGAGTCTCCGGCGGTACGTTTTCCTTGCCGCATAATAGATGCAGATACGGATAATCGGCTTTAGCCATCGCCGAGTTTTCATCCTCGGTAACACCTAGAACCAGATTGCCGCTTTTTTTCGCCTTGTCGAGTGCTGAAAGCGTTGAGGTGCTGCTCCCCGACTGCGATATCCCGATCACCAGAATTTCGTCATTCTTAAATGCCCCCGACGCGTTCTGATTCTCGTGGTATGTGAAAAGATGTGGGGATATAAACTGAGCGTCTGCGCTCCAGTATCTCTGTATGTAATATTTGATTACGACCGCGGCGCTGTAGGAAGTCCCGGAGCCTACCACATAAACCTTTTTGATTCTGCTCTTCGTCAGAATATTGGCGGTTTCCCGGGCGTACGCGTTATTTTCGAAGCAATACCTCAACGCCCGGGGCTGATCCGTTATATGCCCCATCATAGTATACTCAGACACAATTAATCCCCCGTTTCATTATATATTCCTCACGTTGAGTAAAACAAAAGACAAAGCATCCGCTGAATACTTTGTCCTCAGTCTTTTAGTAAAGGGAGTTTCACCCTTTATATATATTTTCTTAACGTCTCCGCCATGTCCGTTTTTTCCCAGGTAAGGCCTATATCGTCCCGTCCGAAATGACCTTTTGCCGCGAGCGGTTTATATATCGGCCTCCTGAGGTCGAGATAGCGTATGATTGAAGCCGGCCGCAGATCAAAGTTTTTTGAAACTATGTCCGCAATTTTGTCTTCGGAAAGCCTGCCGGTTCCAAACGTGTCTATCTGAACGGAGACCGGGTGCGCAACGCCGATGGCATATGCAACCTCGATTTCACATTTATCCGCAAGGCCCGCCGCAACGATGTTTTTCGCTACATACCGCGCCATATAGGCTGCCGAACGGTCGACCTTCGTGGGGTCCTTGCCCGAAAAAGCTCCGCCGCCGTGCCGTGCATATCCGCCGTAAGTGTCCACAATAATTTTGCGCCCGGTCAGCCCTGAGTCTCCATGCGGTCCGCCGACGACAAACCGTCCCGTCGGGTTGATATAAATTTTTGTGTTTTTGTCAATAAAGGCTTCGGGGAGCGATGCCTCAATTACTTCTCTCTTGACCTCGCGCCTTAAATCCGGAAGCTCTATTTCCGGCGCATGCTGCGTTGAAAGGACGATAGCGTCAAACCTTTTAACAGCTCCGTTCGAGTCGTATTCAACGGTAATCTGAGATTTTCCGTCGGGCCTGACGAAAGGAAGGATTCCTTTTTCACGCACCTCCGTAAGCCGGTTTGTCAGCACGTGAGCGTAATAAACGGGCGCCGGCATCAGAACAGGGGTCTCAGTGCAGGCAAAGCCGAACATCATGCCCTGATCGCCCGCGCCGGTCTGATCGTCGTCCTGCTTGTTTTCCTCCTCTTTGTACTCGTAAGACCTGTCAACCCCGAGCGCTATATCGGGTGACTGCTCGTCGATAGCGGTCAGGACGGAGCAAGTCTTGTAGTCAAAGCCGAACTCGGAATTTGTATACCCTGCCTCTTTTATGGTCTGCCTTGCAATAGACGGGATATCGACGTAGCAGGAGGTCGAGATCTCGCCAAGAACAAGAGTCATTCCCGTAGTGACAACTGTTTCGCAGGCAACCCGGGCTTCCTTATCCTGTGCAATAATAGAATCAAGCACCGCATCCGAAATCTGGTCGCAGACCTTGTCAGGATGTCCGCCCGTTACAGACTCAGAAGTAAAATACCTTTTTGTTGTCATAGTTAACTCCTTAATTTGTCAATGATGG
>JAUZPW010000113.1 GCA_030705725.1 Bacillota bacterium | reverse complement strand
TGTGTCTTTTTCGACGCGCATGTCGCCGAAAAAGACGAAATTTAAGTTTTGAAAAACTTGTTCACACTCTCTTCGTTCGCGCAAAGCAAGTTTTTCAAAACGCGCCTGCAGGCGCAGGATGCTCAGAAAACCATAAACAGAGTTTGTCTACAGTCTGAGGGGGGCGGATATTTCCGCTCCCCTCTTAGCAGCCTCATTTCTCTTTTATTATTCTCTGTATATCTTATAATTATTCTTGTCGCTGCCTTTGACCGAATACATGGCTTTGTCGGCCTTCTTCAGCAGGATATCAGCGTTTTCGCCGTCGCGGGGGTAAACGCTGAAACCGATGCTTGCTTTAATGTTCAGCAAAGTACCGTTTAACATCATACCGTCTTCAAACGCCTTAAGTATTTTGTCCCCCACCCGCCGGATGTTTTCATCCGAGCCTAAATGGGGCATTATAATAACGAATTCGTCGCCGCCGATTCTCGAGATTATATCCGATTTCCGCATTATTTTTTTCAGCCTTTCGGCAACCTCGCAAAGCGCCGTATCGCCGATGTCGTGGCCGTACGTATCGTTTATGGCCTTAAAATTGTCAAGATCCATAAAGGCTGTTGTCAAACTGTCATGGCGCATTCTGGCAAGATTCAGCTCCTGTGAAAACAAGACGGTGAAATAGTTTTTATTCGGCAGACCCGTCATATCGTCGTGCAGGGCGGCGTGCCGGATTATTTTCTCGGCCAGCTTTCTTTCGGTGATGTCGTATATCTGCAAAAGCCATCCGATGAACTCCGTACCCGAGCCTTTTATCTTCGTAAAGGTTATCTCATAATAAAATTCCGATTGTTCTATGTTAAAGACAATGTCGCAGACGCCGTCTTTTCCTTGCTTATAAATGCTTATAAGCTCCGGAATGCCGCAGAGCACCGATTCGACGGAGCGTCCGCTGAGGTGCCGAGGGTCGAGTTCGAGCATCCTGCACGCAGCCGGGTTTATATCCATAAACCTTCCCTCATTGTCGAGAACGATCATGCCTGTCCGCATTTCCTGAATGATTTTGGAACGGGCGATGGGAATCACGTCGAACAGGCGGTACCGGAATATACCCCACCAGATTGCTACTGCTGAAAGACCGAAAACGGCAGGCGTAATATCAATGTTCAGGGGATATAGTTTCATAACGTAAAGAAGGTTTGAGACAAGAGGAAACAAAATGGCAAGGAGCAAAAAAGTAAGCTGCTTCCTATACATCGGTATTTTGTCCCTGAACGCGGCCGCTATAATCGTCAGTACAGTTATGCTGATAATGTAATTATAAGCCGCGGCTACGATGAACATGGGGCCGTAAGTTTTGCCGAGTGTCGGGATTGGCCCGCTCAGATCAAGAAAAAAGTTCCGCCTTATAAGGCCGAAATATCTGTCGGTCCATACAAGTATGTTTGTAATAACGGGAACAATAAAAAGCACCGGGATAAGACGGCGGGGCCTTAAGCTTTTCTCATGGCTCGAGAACTGCAGGATTAAAAAAAGATAGGTTACGGGGGTTACCATAATCGGGATGTACTGTATATTTGCCCATACTATTTTACCAGTGAGCTCGACAGACGCCATTTCGAGCCCCTGAGCCGCGATCCATATTTCAACAAGAACCAGCGTAAAAAGAAAATACCGGGCGCCCAGAACGGAACGGTTTCTCAACGCGTAAAAAATCAGGCTTATCATAATTACAGACAGTGTAAGAGATACCCACAAATACGGAACAAACTGGTAAGAGATTGCCACCGCCTCCCTCCTTTTCCAGTATACCACCAGAATATGTAAAATAAAAGAGCTTACTTCCGATATTGACATTAAATCCGCATGCAGTTATTATAGTTGAATATCGAAAAAATGAAGCGCGGCGCAGTTGTCTTATAACGATTTTTAAAGCCTTAAAAAAGGCGATTTTGGCATATACAGATAACGGTTGTCAAAAGGAGTAAAGCTTTATGTTGAAACGTCTTGCGGGCTGCATCAGGCAGTACAGGAGGGAAACGGCCCTGGCGCCTGTTTTTGTAATGCTCGAAGTTATAATGGAGGTAATAATTCCCATTTTGATGGCAAATCTTATAGATTACGGCATCAATAAAGGAAATATGGCCTATATATTGAAAACGGGCGGTGCGCTTTTGGGTTTTGCCGCTCTCTCAATGTTATTCGGCACTATGGCGGGCCTTTTTGCGGCTACGGCGTCGTCCGGATTTGCCAGGAATCTGCGGCGCGATATGTACCTGAAAGTTCAGAATTTCTCATTTTCCAATATAGACAAGTTTTCGACGGCGAGTATAGTGACCCGTCTTACGACCGACGTCACAAATATTCAGAACGCTTTCCAGACGATTGTCCGCGCGGCGTTTCGCGCGCCTTTTATGATTATTTTTTCGCTTGCGGTTTCTTTCAGCATAAATACGAAAATTTCGCTTATTTTTCTTGCGGTTATTCCCTTCCTAGGCTCGGGGCTTGTTTTTATTATCTACAAGGCGCACCCCGTCTTTGTTACGGTTTTCGACACTTATGACGAACTAAACGGGGTCGTGGCCGAGAACCTGAGCGGGATAAGGGTTGTAAAGTCGTTTAACCGTGAGGAATATGAAAAAAGGAAATTCGGGAAAGTTTCCGGCAGGATTTACAGGTATTTTACAAAGGCGGAAAAGCTTGTCGCGTTTAATATGCCGCTGATGGAGATTTCAATCTTCGCCTGCATGATGCTTATTTCATGGGTCGGCGCGAGGCTTGTTGTGGCAAGCGGCGGCAACCCCGAAACCGGGCTCAGCACCGGTCAGCTTATGAGCCTTTTTACCTATGCGATGCAGATTTTGGGAAGCCTGATGCTTATTTCGATGGTGCTCGTTATGATAGTGATTGCGAACGCTTCCGCCGGGAGAGCCGTTGAGCTGTTAAATGAGGAAAGCGATCTGAAAAACTGCGAAAAACCTGTTTTTTCGGTTAAGAACGGGGATATATGCTTCCGAAACGTTAATTTCAGCTATGTAAAAAGCGCCGATAAATTAGTGCTTGAAAATATCAACCTGACGATAAAATCCGGGGAAACGGTCGGAATAGTGGGAAGCACGGGCTCGTCGAAAACAAGCCTCGTTCAGCTTATTCCCAGGCTCTACGATACGGTGTCCGGCCAGGTTACGGTCGGGGGCACAGACGTAAGGGAATATGATTTAGAGACGCTGCGCGAAGCGGTCGCGATGGTGCTTCAGAAAAACGTGCTGTTTTCCGGCACCATCAGGGAAAACCTGCTATGGGGCAACGAGAACGCGTCTGACGAGGAGCTTATAAAAGCGTGCAGGCTCGCTCAGGCGGACGGCTTTATCGAAAGCTTTCCGAAAGGCTACGACACTTATATCGAGCAGGGCGGGACAAACGTTTCCGGCGGACAGAAGCAGCGTATCTGCATAGCCAGGGCGCTGCTCAAAAAGCCGATGATCCTTATTCTTGACGATTCGACAAGCGCGGTCGATACCAAAACCGACGCGCTGATACGAAAAGCCATGAAAGAGAACATCCCGGAAACCACAAAGATCATAATCGCGCAGCGTATTTCATCGGTTATGGACGCCGATAAAATCGTCGTCATGGACGACGGAAGAATCAGCGCCGTCGGAACCCACAGCGAGCTTTTGGAAAAAAGCCCGATATACCGCGAAGTATACGAATCCCAGATAAGGGGAGGGATGATTAGTGAATAAGCCGAAAGAAGAAGCGAAGGGCAGATTCGACAAGGAAACTGCAAAGCGGCTTCTTAAATATTTAGGGCAGTACAAGCTGCGTTTTATTATCGTGCTTATCTGCATTGTCGTGAACTCCGTTACGATCATCCTTTCCTCGCTGTTTTTAAGGACGCTGATAGACGGGTATATCGAGCCGCTTTTGACGCAGGCGGTTCCGGACTTTTCGGGGCTTTTACGAATATTGACGATTATGGGATGCATCTTCCTTATCGGCGCGCTGTCGGCGCTTTACTACAACTTCGTTATGGTTTCAATAGCGCAGGGCATACTGAAAAAAATACGCGACGAGATGTTTTCGCATATGCAGTCGCTGCCGATCTCGTATTACGACAGACACACGCACGGCGACATTATGAGCCATTATACAAACGACGCAGACACGCTTCGCCAGCTTTTCACACAGAGCATTCCCCAGGTGTTTTCCTCCGTGATTACAGTGACCGCCATATTTTGCGCAATGCTTTATTTAAGCGTATGGCTCACGCTCTTTGTAGTCGCATCGGTTTTCGTAATGAGGTTTACCGTTGGAAAGGTCGCGGGCAAAAGCAGCAAGTATTTCATCAGGCAGCAGGAATCTTTGGGCTACGTGGACGGCTTTATCGAAGAGATGATAAACGGACAGAAGGTAATAAAGGTTTTCTGCCACGAGCAAAAGTCGATAGAAGCTTTTGACGTTAAAAACGACACCCTTTATAACGACACGAAGCAAGCGAACAGATACGCGAATATCCTGATGCCCGTTATGAATAACCTCGGGTACATCCTTTACGTGCTGCTTGCGGCTGTGGGCGGGGCCATGGCGATTTCAGGAGCAAATAACGTCGGATTTTCGGGGACGGGCGCTATTTCACTTGGAATGATCGCATCTTTCCTGCTGCTTTCGAGAACCTTTATTAACCCGATAGCTCAGGCTTCGCAGCAAATCAACTCCATTATCATGGCCCTTGCCGGGGCCGGGCGTATTTTCAGGCTTATGGACGAGCAGAGCGAGGCGGACGACGGATATGTAACGCTCGTTAAAGCAAAGTATGAAAACGGAGTTCTTATAGAAAACGACGGTAATTCCGGGCTATGGGCCTGGAAGCACCCGCACGGCGACGGCACGGTAACCTATACCGAGCTCAGAGGCGAGGTGCGGTTTTTTGACGTCGACTTCTGCTATGAGGAGAACAAGCCCGTATTAAACGACGTGACGCTTTACGCCGAGCCGGGGCAAAAGGTTGCCTTCGTGGGTGCGACCGGAGCGGGCAAAACAACGATAACAAACCTTATAAACCGCTTCTACGATATAGCCGACGGGAAAATCCGCTACGACGGCATAAATATAAACAAAATCAAGAAAGCCGACCTGAGGCGTTCGTTAGGCATTGTTTTGCAGGATGTAAACCTATTTACGGGAACCGTTATGGAAAACATCCGATACGGAAGGCTCGACGCAACCGACGAAGAATGCATAGCCGCGGCGAAGCTCGCGAATGCGGACGGCTTTATCCGGATGCTGCCCAAGGGCTACGATACGGTTTTGTCGGGCGACGGCAGCGGGTTGTCCCAGGGGCAGAGACAGCTCATATCCATCGCGAGAGCCGCGGTTCTGGATCCGCCCGTCATGATTCTGGACGAGGCAACCTCGTCGATCGATACACGCACTGAGGCAATCGTTCAGAGGGGCATGGATTCTCTTATGAAAGGCAGGACGGTGTTTGTGATTGCGCACCGCCTATCAACCGTGCGGAATTCCGACGTAATCATGGTTCTGGATCACGGCCGCATAATCGAGAGGGGAAGCCACGAAAAGCTGATTTCAGAAAAAGGCACCTACTATCAGCTTTATACCGGCGCGTTCGAGCTGGAATAGC
>JAUZPW010000112.1 GCA_030705725.1 Bacillota bacterium | reverse complement strand
GGGGGTTTGGCTGCGTGTTATAAGCACGAACAAGTTTATCGCACCGTGTTTTTCCATTCAATTTCTGACCACCCTGCAAAAGGAAAAGGCGGCGGCCAACGCTTTGCTTCCGAGCTTATTGAGGCGCGGCTGCAGGAAATACCCCGACATGGAGAAAATTGCGATGCAATTAAACGCCCTTTACGGATCGCGCATTGAGCCCTACGTCAGGAAAAAAGGAGCCGTGCAGAGCGTTGGGTTTGTCTGCGACATGGTCAGCGACGAGGCTGCGGGAAACGAGCAGGTTTTCAGGAAAACCATCTCGCTTTTAGAGGAAATTGTGCTGCATCCGTTTGCTTCAGGCGATAAATTCAATAAGGATTACGTCACAAGCGAACGCGATAACTTAATCGACAGGATCGAGGCTCAGATCAACGATAAACGCTCGTATTCAAAGAAGCGGCTTTTCGAAATTATGTGTCAAAACGAGCCGTTCGGCATAAGCGAGCTCGGAGATATTGAGTCTGCTAAAAATATAACGGAACAGTCCTCGTTCGAAGCGTATACGGACTTACTCAAAAATTCCCAGATAGAGCTTTTCTACTGCGGCAATAAGCAGATCGAAGAAGTGCAAAACGCGGTTTCAGATACTTTTTCAGGATTGAGGGGAACAAACCTTGAGAAAATCACGGTTTCGCAGAACCCTGAGGTTAAAGAAGTAAAGAATGTTACCGAGTCGATGGACGTGCTTCAGGGAAAGCTCGCTCTCGGCTTCCGCACGCCTATAACAGCGGAGTCGCGCGATTTTCCTGCTCTTATTGTTATGAACTCGCTCTTCGGCGGTTCCACTTCGTCCAAGCTTTTTACGAACGTGCGCGAGAAAATGTCTCTTTGCTATTATGCAAGCTCGGTAATCGAAAAGCTGGCGGGGCTTATTACGGTCTCCTCCGGCATCGAGGTCAAAAACTTTGAGATAGCGCGCGAGGAGATTTTAAGGCAGCTTGAAGCGGTAAAGAAAGGCGATTTCAAAAACGAAGAGTTTATCGCCGCTAAAAAAAGCGTGCTTTCAGCCTTTAAGGCCATTTTGGATTCTCCCGTTCAGCTCGAGGATTTTCAGCTTTCGCAGGCCGTAGGCAAGCTGCCTTACGGGCCTGAAGAGCTTATTTTCGCGGTTGAAAAGGTAAGCGAAAAGGACGTGGTGGCGTCCGCAGAAAAGGTAACGCTCGACACCGTATATTTTCTTAAAGGGGAGGAGCAAAAATGACCGAACGCATTAACGTGAAACGCTTCAGGCAGGAAGTGCTTTTTAACCGCCTGCCGAACGGACTGCCGGTATATTTCTTCCCGAAAAAGAATTACAACAAGAGTTTTGCCATGTTCGCGACAAATTATGGCTCTGCCGACTCCAAATTTGTGATTAAAGGCGGGACGGTGACTTCTCCCGGCGGAGTCGCCCATTTTCTTGAGCACAAGCTATTCGACCAGCCGGACGGCAACGCCCTGAATAAGTTTGCGAGCCTGGGCGCCTCGCCGAACGCGTTCACGAGCCAGGTCATGACCGCGTACCATTTTGAATCGACCGAGAAGTTTTATGATAACCTTGAAATACTGCTCGATTTTGTTTCAAACCCCTATTTTACAAAGGAGAGCGTCGACAAGGAGCAGGGGATAATAGGTCAGGAAATCGGCATGGTTGAGGACACCCCGTCTTGGAAAGCGTACAACCTGCTTTTTGAAGCGCTTTTTAACGAGCATACGGTCAAAAACTCGATTATCGGGACGGTCGAGAGCATCGCGAAAATCACCCCGGAAATACTCTATCAATGCCATAGCGCTTTTTACAGCCCCGAAAACATGGTTTTGGTCGCTGCGGGCGACCAGGATATGGACAGGATTCTCGAGCTTGCCGAGCGCCACACCAAAAAAGAAAACTGCAGTGTCGCCGGACGGATTTACGGCGAAGAAAAAATAAATTCGGCATCGCGCAAAAAAGAACTGCGCATGCAGCTCTCGATGCCGATATTTATGCTGGGATTCAAGACCGTTCCGCCGGAGCCCTCGAAGGATCGGTTCAGAAACGAGCTTTTGGGCGAGCTTTCCGCGGAATACCTGCTCGGCGCGTCTTCAAAGCTTTATCAGACACTTTATACAGGAGGGCTTATTAACCGCTCATTCGAGTGGGGCTACAGCCTGTTTCCGAAAACCGCGGTTTTTATGGCCGGAGGAGAGAGCCGGGAACCGGAGCGCGTTTTCGAGCTTGTGCTGAAGGAGGCCGGCAGGATTAAAACGGAGGGAATGGACCCGGAGCTTTTTGAAAGCATCAAAAAAGCGTCTGCAGGCATTAAAATCCGAACGCTGGATTCTGAGGAGGCTCTTTGTTCGGCCCAGGTCTCATCGTATTTCGGCGGAGCCTTTTTCCTCGACTTTCCGGGCGTTTACGACAGCATCGGAAAAGACGACGTCGCGGATTTTATCGAGCGGAATATAAGGGAAGAAAGCGGCGCTATCTCTGTCGTTTATCCTAACGCTTAAAACGAATTTTTGAAAAACTAAAGGAAAGAATCATTTAATATCTGCCTGCGGCCGCCGCGGTCTGAACGCGCCGGCGCAGGAGGTGCGGAATGGAGCATTATATGGAACAATACGGCGTTTCTTTCCCGGGACTGGGGCTTAATTTCGGATATTTCAGCCCATATGTTTTCGGTACGCCCATTAGGTGGTACGGAGTGCTTATAGCCACCGGGTTTTTGCTTGCGGCCTTATACACCTTGAAGCGAGTAAAGGAGTTCCGGCTTACCGAGGACAATTTTTTGGACGCGATGATAATCGTTACGCCGATAGCGATTATCTGCGCCAGACTGTTTTACGTCCTTTTCGACCTGCAGGATTATGTTAAAAATCCGATCAGGATATTATATATCTGGGAGGGCGGGCTCGCGATTTACGGCGGAATAATCGGAGCCATCGTTTCCGCGTGGATATTCTGCAAAATCCGCAAAATAAATCCCTTGAACCTGCTCGACCTGACCGCGCTCGGACTTCTTATCGGACAGGCTGTCGGGCGGTGGGGCAATTTCTTTAACCGCGAGGTTTTCGGACGCGAGACAGACAGCTTTTTCCGCATGGTGCTTACAAACCCAAGCGATACTTCTCTAAGGCTTTCGGTACATCCTCTTTTCCTTTACGAATCGCTCTGGAACATCCTGGGGTTCGGCCTTTTGCATTATAAATCGAAAAACAGAAAATTCAGCGGGGAGATAATACTTCTATACCTTGCCTGGTACGGACTGGGCCGTTCAATTATGGAAGGAATGCGCGACCCCAGCTACATATTGACTCTTTTCGGGACAAGATTCCCGATCGACAGGTTTATAGCCGTGCTTTCAATCGCGGCCGCGCTGTCGATCCTTATTTATAAATACCGCAAGCTTAAAACAAAAAGCCAGGAGGGACCGGATATTGGCGACGATAATTAACGGAAAAGAAACGGCGGGAAAAAAACGCCTTGAAATAGCGGCGGAGGTAAAAAGCCTCAAAGCCCGGGGCGTAACGCCCGGGCTTGCGGTTATCCTGGTAGGAAACGACCCCGCGTCGCGTACTTACGTAAACAACAAGGAAAAAGACTGCTCGGAATGCGGCATCGTTAGCGAGGAATACGCTCTGCCCGAAGACGCGAAAGAAAGCGAAGTCCTGGAGCTTATCGACAGGCTTAACGCGGCTGAGCATATTAACGGTATTTTAGTTCAGCTTCCGGTGCCGAAGCATATTTCGGAGGAAAAGGTGCTGCGCCGCATATCGCCCCGAAAGGACGTGGACGCTTTTCACCCTGAGAACGTCGGGAAGATTATGCTGGGCGATTATGATTTTCTGCCCTGCACCCCTTCGGGAGTAATGGATCTTTTGGACGAGTACGGGATTCGGGTGGAAGGGAAAAGCTGCGTCGTTGTCGGGCGCTCTAATATCGTCGGCAAACCGCAGGCCATGCTTTTACTGCACCGGAACGGGACGGTCACAATCTGCCACTCGCGTACAAAAAATCTCGCCGAGGTGACGAAAGGGGCGGATATACTTATTGTCGCCATCGGGAAGGCGGACTTTATAAAAGCCGATATGGTGAAGGACGGAGCAGTCGTAATTGACGTCGGCATGAACAGGCGCCCGGACGGAAAGCTTACCGGAGACGTAGATTTTGCGAAGGTATCGGAAAAAGCGTCCTTTATTACGCCGGTGCCGGGCGGCGTCGGGCCGATGACGCGGCTAACGCTGCTGAAGAACACAATAAAGGCCGCAAGGCTTCAAAAAGGTATATAATAATTGACAAATAAAGCTGTAAATGATATACTACTAAAAGCCGCATTCGGCGGGCAAAGCTTAAAGAGGGATTTTTCCCCGCCTGCTACGGAGCGTGACTCTATTTAGAAGAGAGGTTAATTAATGTACGCTATTTTGGAGACCGGCGGAAAGCAGTACCGGGTTAAAGAGGGCGACGTAATTTACGTCGAGAAGCTCGAGCTTGAAGACGGTGCCGAGGTCAATTTTGACAAGGTGCTCGCCGTGGGCGACGGAGCCGATATGAAGGTCGGAAGTCCTTATGTCGGCGGCGCGGCCGTTACCGGGAAGGTGCTTAAAAACGGAAAGAATAAAAAAGTTATCGTTTTTAAGTACAATTCTAAAAAGAATTACCGCCGTCGTCAGGGACACAGGCAGCCATACACAAAAATCGAAATCGAAGCCGTCAAGGCTTAATGCTCTTATTTTGAGTTTTACTTGGAGGTGTAATAAATGGCACATAAAAAAGGCGTGGGCTCCACCAAAAACGGACGTGATTCGGAATCCAAACGGCTTGGCGTTAAACGCGGCGACGGGCAGTTCGTTTTAGCCGGAAATATCCTTGTTAAGCAACGCGGCACGAAAATACATCCGGGCAATAACGTCGGGCGCGGAAGCGACGATTCGCTTTTTGCTCTGGTTGACGGGAATGTAAAGTTCGAGCGTCTGGGTAAAGACCGCAAAAAGGTTTCGGTTTACAGCCCCGAGCAATAATTTGCATAAAAAGAGTCCCGAACAGCCAATGTTCGGGATTTATTTTTCTTTACCCGGCGGAGCCGCGCTTTTGTATACTCCCTTTGGGCAAAGGGAATGAATAATGCAGAGGTGTAAAGCTTGTTTATTGACATTGCTAAAATTAAAATCAAAGCCGGAGACGGCGGCAACGGCTCCGTTTCTTTTCACAGGGAAAAATACATCGCGGCCGGAGGGCCGGACGGAGGAGACGGCGGGCACGGCGGCAACATTGTTTTCAAGGTTGACGACAACCTGAGCACGCTTATGGACCTCCGCTACAAGAGAAAATACGAAGCGCAAAACGGATCCGACGGCAGCAAAAAAAGATGCTCCGGAAAAGACGGTGAGGATCTCGTTGTCAGAGTTCCGCGCGGTACCTTAATAAGGGATTATAATACAAAGTCGCTTATAAAGGATTTATCTGACGGCGAGCCATTTATAGCGGCGCGCGGCGGTAACGGCGGGTTCGGAAACGCAAGGTTTGCAACGCCCACGAGACAGACGCCGCACTTCGCGAAAAGCGGGCAGAAGGGGCAGGCGCTTGAAGTCCTTCTTGAACTAAAGCTGATAGCCGACGTCGGGCTCTTAGGCTTCCCGAACGTGGGAAAGTCGACGCTTCTCTCGGTTATATCATCCG
>JAUZPW010000111.1 GCA_030705725.1 Bacillota bacterium | reverse complement strand
CACCGATATTTCCGGCCATTGGGCCCGGCAGTATATTGACTACGTCGTCGGCAAGGGCCTCTTAACGGGCACCTCGGCCACTTCCTTCTCCCCCGAGCTTTCCGTAAACCGCGCAATGATCGTAACGGTGCTGTGGCGTCTTGAAGGAAAGCCCTCGGCGACCGGCTCCGTTTCCTTCAAAGATGTAAACGGCTCCGATTATTATCGCGACGCGGTTAACTGGGCTGTCGAAAAAGGTATCGTTAAGGGCCGTTCCGGCAGCACATTCGACCCCAATGCCGACGTAAGCCGTCAGGAGATTGCCGTTTTCCTGTACCGCTACGCGTCTTATAAGGGAAAAGGTACGGATAAGACCGGTAATTTGACCGGTTATGCGGATAAGGGCTCAATCTCAGACTGGGCGCTCAGCGCGATGGATTCAGTTGTCGGCGGCGGTATTATAACGGGCCGCGGCGCAAATACACTGGCTCCGCAGGGCAGCGCAAAGCGCGGCGAGTTCGCAGCAATGCTCTACCGTTACTGTAACTGAAAAAAGTAAAAATGCAAAAGAGCTTGCGGTTCAGGACAAAGTTCTGGGGCCGCAAGCTCTTTTCCCGTAATTATTCAATAAATATAATAATTTATGATAAAAAATAAGAAAAACTATTGAAATAACCCAAAGCATAGTTTATAATAGGACAATAAAACTGAATTTATTTTGTGTATTTAGAGAAACATTTAAAAACGTACGTATGACATATGTATGTTTTCTAAATGTTTTTTTTAATATAAAAAACTGTGGAAAGGGGAATTAAAGCTTTTAGGCTAAGGAAAGGAATGATTATAGGGAGTACACCGCCAGATCATAGCCAATTACTTGCAGCAAAAAGCAGCCAAGAAAAATAAAAAGAGGGATGTTTACTATGGGTTTGAAAATCGAAAAAGTTCAGTTTCAGAAAATCAGGCCTACCTATTTGGCCGCGCTTATTCCGACAGCTGTAGCCATTAACTTTGCGGGCGTTGCTATTCGCCAATACCTCGGCGTTCCGCTTTTCCTCGATTCCGGCGGGACTTTCCTCGCGACCTTTATCGGCGGTCCCTGGATAGGTTTCCTGGTAGCTGTGCTCCAGGCAGTTGCAACGGCGCTGCTTATTAATCCGACGCTGATTCTGACCTTCCTTGCCACGGGTGTTTACGCTATTATGATCGGATACGCGGCAAAATACAGCATTACGCGTTCATGGCTCGGTCTGATATTAACTCTGATTGTAACGATACCGATTGCAAGCGTCGTAAGCTCTTACGTGTATACATATGCATTCGGCGGCTTTACCGGAACCTCTTACGATATTCTGGCGGCAGTGCTTGTCAAAGCGTCCGGCGAGTTGTTTACCGGAATATTCCTAAAAGACCTTATCACGGGATTTTTGGACAAAATCGTAATCGTTGCTATTGTTATGGCGATACTTAGGGTTCTTCCCGCTCAGTTCAGATACTTGACCCCCTTAAAAGCGGAATCAGACGATTCTTCGGATCTGTAAACAATAAAATTTACAAGCGGGGAAATGCTCTTTCCCCGCTTGTATTGAATATGGGAGATATATATGTCGATAGTGGCGCAAACGATAGATTTGAATCATGTGTATCCGGGCGGGGTCAACGCGTTAAAAAATATCAACCTGACCCTCGAAAAGGGTGTTAGAGTTGCGATAGTCGGTCAGAACGGCAGCGGCAAAACCACGCTCTCAAAGCATTTTAACGGACTTTTAAGGCCAACCTCGGGAAAAATTCTGATAAACGGCACCGACGTAGCCACAAAGAAAACAGGAGAGCTCGCAAGCCTTGTCGGATACGTCTTTCAGAACCCCAATTACCAGCTGTTCAGCAATACTGTGAAGGATGAAATAGAATTTGGCTTAAAAAATATGAATCTCAAAGCTGAAGAAATCAGGGAACGGCTTATCGAAACGGTCGACTTCTTTGACCTTAGAAAAATAGCGAAAAAGCAGCCGCTTACCTTCAGCAGCGGCGTCAGAAAGCTTGTCGCCCTCGCGTCTGTCTACGCAATGCGTCCGCCGATCCTGTTTTTGGACGAGCCTACCACAGGCCAGGACCATCCCGGCAAAGAGAAAATAGGTCAAATGATATTAAAAATGTCCCAGGAAGGCCATACCATCGTGGTAATAACCCACGACATGAATTTTGTCATGCGTTTTGCCGAAAGAGTAATAGTCATGGCAGAAGGTGAAATAGTTAAGGATGCTTCTCCCCGGGAAATTTTTTGCGACAGCGTTACTATGGAGAAAGCCCATTTGAATCCGCCCCAGGTGTTTTCATTGGCCCGAAGGCTTAATTCCTTCGGAATTCCCCTTGATACGTCCAATCCGAATGAAATGGCCGAAGCGATAGCTCAAAGGAGGGCGACTTCTCTTGAATAATCAAACTTTTTATAAGCCGGGTGATTCCATATTTCACCGCTGCGACAGCAGAACCAAGCTTGCGATAATCGTTGGCGTGACCTTGCTGTCGTTTCTGTTCTTCAATCCGGTTGTACCTGCGGTTTTGTCAATAGTGGTTTTTATCTTTAATTTCATTTCCACAGGCCGATATGCATTTACAAATTCTTTGACGAAACTATTTATAGTCACGATCTTTTTGCTTGTATTAATACACGGCTTCGCAAACCCGATAGGAAAAACGCCCGCCCTGTTTTTCGGACATGAATTCACGATTCCTTTCTTCGGAACCTTTTCTTTGGAAGGGGCGTATTTCGGTTTAACCTACGGCTTCCGCGTAACCGCTATAGCCCTTGTTTCCCTGCTGTATATCAGCACCACCCATCCGACGGAAATCGTCAAGGGTTTTACCAAGCTGGGAGTACCGTATAACATAGGCTTTATGATTCTGATGTCCCTCCAGCTTATACCGATAAGCAGCAGGGAAGCTCAGATAATTATATCCGCCCAGAAAGCGCGCGGCCTTGTGGAGCGCACAATCTGGGATAAAATAAAGGGCTTGGTTCCGCTGTTTGTGCCGCTCGTTGTGATTTCGATGGAAAGAATGGAGACAATGGCAATGGCTCTTGAGGCCAGGGCGTTCGGCTCGTCTTCAAAGCCCACGCCGCTCTATAAGGTCAACTTCAGCGCAAAGGATTTTGTTATCGTTATATTCTTTTTGGTTATTTCGGTGGCGGCCGTTGTGTTGCGCGTAAAATGCGGAGGCCTGAACTGGATTGGAAACATGCACGGCTGGTCCAACCTGTTCCTGCCTGCTATTAGGGGGTAATAATACTATGGCTGCTGTCCTTGAATTTAAAAATGTAAATTACACGTATCCCGACCGCAAAGAGGCCGCTCTTAAAAATATAAACTTTACCGTGGAAAAGGGCGAATTCGTCGGTATCATCGGGCCTAATAATGCTGGTAAAAGCACAATCTGCCGCACGACGAACGGGCTTATTCCGAACTCTTTCGGCGGTGAATTAAAAGGTTCGATCTTCGTCAACGGGGAGAACATCAATGATAAAAAAACGGCGCTTCTCGCCCAGCGCGTCGGCATGGTTTTTTCAGACCCTGAAGCTCAGCTTTCCCAGATGTCGGTTTGGGAAGAAATATCCTTCGGAGCCGCGAATCTGTGCGTCCCGAAGCAGGAAATATTCAGTCGCCTTGAAAACGTGCTGAAGCTTCTAAAAATAGAAAAGCTCCGCGACCGCTCGCCGTTTGAACTGTCCGGCGGCGAGCAGCAAAGGGTGGCGATAGCCTCCGTTCTGGCTATGCAGCCCGAGATACTTGTGCTTGACGAGCCAACGTCAAACCTTGACCCGCAGGGAACCGAAGAGGTGTTTGCCGCCGTTAAGGATCTAAACAAAAAGAGCAATATAACGGTTGTTATCGTCGAACACGAGATAGAGCTTCTGGCCGAATACGCAGACAGAATAATATTCATGAATAACGGCGAAATCGTGTTAAACGGCCCGCCGAGCGAAGTATTCCATTCAATCGATATATTCGATCAGGCCGGCATGAACATCCCGCAGGTTACTGAAACCGCGTATATACTGGATAAGACCTATAAAAAATGGGGAAACGCTCCGTATCCGATGACGGTAGACGAGGCGTACGAAAAATTTTCGGCGATAAAATAAATTTCCATTCCAAATGGCGTGCCGCAAGACGTTTTTATGAAACATCTTGCGGCACGCCCCGCTTTATTGTTATTTTCGTAAAAACGTGGGAGGAACGTCGCTTCTGCATTCAATATTCCAAAGCTTGTGGTTGCCGGTGTGAATAGCGGTAACCCCGCAGGCATAAAGCAGATTTATATCCGACAGTTTTCTTCCGAGGTATCCGGATACGTCTATGGGTATGTCCGTATATTCCCTAAGCTTGTTTATAAAGCACGGCGCCGCTATTCCGGGCAGAGTTTCGATTATGTCAGGATTGCATAAATTAACTACTTTTCCCGCCGAAACTATTGAAAACTCGTCATAGGCGAATATTTTAAGTATAGATATTAGATTTTCCCTTTTTGCCCTGATTATTTTATCGCTGTGCGTAGTTATAATACCGTCAACCTGCGCCTCTTTCGATATAAAATCCATCGCGTATTTGTCGTTGCTGAGCCCTCCGATAAAATCTATATCGACAAGGACTTTTTTGTCCCCCACTTTAAGTATGTTTACTATTCTTTTAATATTAAGGATATTGAGTACCCTTCCGAGAATAATGACCTTAAACTGACTGCCGAGTAATTTATCAATATCTTTTAAGTCGTATACCACTGGGAAAATATAATTGTTTTCGAATTTCCATTTTGTTGTTTCCGACATTAGATATTCACCCGTTCCGTTTTTTATTTGATCCCGAGCTGCCCACTGAAGCTGATTTTTCTTAAAATATTCCATAATTTCCACATTTTATTGTGGTTTTCCCTGATTTTAATGTTTTTCGGTTATTAAATTTTATCAATTATTAAGGAAAAATACAATTAAAATATCTTGTTGCCGTCAGCATTGACTAAAAATGCCTTGTGCTGTAATAATATAGAAAAAACGCGTTAAAATAATGGAACGGAAGTAAAAATATTTCGTCCGACGGATAGTAATCCGTTTCATGGAGGTTTAATATCAATGAAAAAAGCAGCGTTTCTGGCATTGTTAATATTAGCTCTGTCATTGTTCGGCTGTTCCGGCAAAAAACAGGCGAATGACAATAATTCGGCAAGCGATACCGGTTCGGGCATTGTAGAGAATACCGACAATTCAGACACCGACGAAATCGCCGTAAGGAATGTCGTGGTAGCGTTCGGCAAAAAGCTGCAGGATGTTTCTCTTCAGTCCCCTAACGTAAAAACGGACATGAAGAATTCCTACGGCGACCTTGTATCTCCCGAGCTGCTCAAAAAATGGCAGGACGATCCGAAGAAAGCCCCCGGAAAGCTTGTATCGAGCCCCTGGCCGGACAGTATCGGAATTGAATCCGTGGACAAGAAAGAAGACAAAACGTACGAGGTCAAGGGAAAAATAATAGAAATGACCAGCGCGGAGCAGCAAAGCGGCGGTGCCGCCGCGAAACGCGATGTAAGCCTTGAAGTCAAAAAAGATGACGGAAAATGGCTCATCACAGACGTAACGCTCGGCGAATACGAAAGCAAAGCCGCAAATGAAAATGGAAGCACCATAACCTATAAAAATAATGACTACGGCTTCGATTTCGCGCTTCCGCAAAGCT
>JAUZPW010000110.1 GCA_030705725.1 Bacillota bacterium | reverse complement strand
GTATTGTCGCCCAGGCCCGCACCGTCGCAAATGCCCACTGCAAGCGCTATTATGTTTTTAAGCGCTCCTCCGAGCTCGGCGCCGACTATATCGGGCGTAGTATAAACTCTGAACCAGTCTGACATAAATACTTTCTGCACAAATTCGGCGGCAACCTTGTCCCTTGAAGCGGCGACGACAGCCGTAGGAACCCCGCGTCCAACTTCCTCGGCGTGCGACGGGCCGGTCAAAGCGACTATCGGGAATTTATTATCCAGGATATTGTCAAGCGTTTCTGAAAACAGGCAGTATCCGTTATCGCGGTCAAAGCCTTTCGTAAGGCATATTACCGCTTTCGCGCGCAAATACGGCTTTAAGCTGAGCGCTGTCTGGCGCAGCGCAAAGGACGGCGTCGCCATAACCAAAGCCTCTGCGTCTTTTGCCAGCGAAATGTCGCTGGTTATAATAAGATCCTCGGGTATTTTAACGCCCTTTAGGAACTTTTTATTTTCCCTTTCCCGTCTTAGGGTTTCGGCTTCCTCCGGAAAAAAAGACCAGAGGGTTACGTTATGTCCGATTGATTTGAGCAAAACTGATGCGGCTGTTCCCCATCCTCCGCTACCCGCGATGAAAATGTTCATTTTTTGGATGCCTCCCGTTCGGTTCTCTTAAAAAAGTTTGTTTTTACTTCTGTTCCGTTTATAAGCCGAACGATATTCGACCTGTGCATAAAGATTATTCCGCCCGACATTATAATCCCGATTGCCGTAACAGGCAAATCCCTGTAAAAGAAATACAAAAGAAACGGCAGGCTGAACGCAGCCAACACCGAGCTGAGCGAAACATAAAAAAGCGGGAAATAAGAAACGGCAAAAACCACAAGCAGCGCAAGGAGAATACGCCAGTCGAAGAACAGCAGCACAGAAGCCGTCGTCAGCACGCCTTTTCCGCCTTTGAAGCCGAAGTAAATCGGGAAAATATGCCCCGCAACCGCGAAAACCGCCGCCGTTAGCTTTGCGTATATAAGCAGGCTGCCACCGGTTTCCCTGAAAATCAAATATGCGATCAAAACGGAAAGCGCGCCTTTGGACACGTCGCCCAGTATAACAATAAGGGTCTTTTTTCCGCCCATAACGCGAAACGAGTTTGTCATCCCCGCGTTTTTGCTTCCGTAATTCCTGATGTCCGCGCCAATCAGCCATCTTGATACTATGATTGAAAAATTAACGCTTCCGAGCAGATAAGATATTGCGGCCACGCAGCAAAATCTAAAAAACATTTTCGCTAATCTCCCTTTTGGCGCAGCGTAAAGCGAATCGGAGTGCCCTCAAGGCCGAAAACTCCGCGCAGCTGATTTTCTATATAGCGTTGGTATGAAAAATGAAAAAGTTCGGCGTCGTTGCAGAAAATAACGAAATGCGGCGGTTTCACACCGGTCTGGGTCATATAATACACCTTCAGGCGGCGCCCCTTGTCCGTCGGGGGCTGCACTCTTAGCGTCGCCTCTGACAAAACGTCGTTTAGCGCCCCCGTCGTTATGCGCATAAGGCTCTGATTATTAACGTAGCATATAAGCTCAAAAAGCCGTTCCACCCTCTGCCCTGTCTTTGCCGAAATGAAGGCAACCGGAGCGTAAGTCATAAAGGAAAGATCAAGATGGACTTTTGCCTCAGCCTTTTGCATCGTTTTCTCGTCTTTGTCGACGAGATCCCATTTGTTCATAACGATAACGGACGCTTTTCCGGCCTCGTGCGCAAGTCCCGCCACTTTTGTATCCTGCTCGGTGACGCCTTCCTCGGCGTCGACCATAATCAGGCACACGTCGCAGCGTTCAATCGCCGATTTTGCCCTGAGCACGCTTAAAAATTCTATATTTTCATTCACCTTTGATTTGCGGCGGATGCCCGCCGTATCGATAAACAGAAATTTTCCCCATTTGTTTTCAAAAAAAGTATCCACCGAATCGCGCGTCGTGCCCGGCACATTGCTGACAATAACGCGCTCTTCGCCCAATATGCAGTTTATAAGCGAGGATTTCCCGGCGTTCGGCTTGCCTATAACGGCAACCTTTATTGCTTCCGAATCCTCTTCATTTTTATCCTCTTCGGGAAAATACTTAAAGCATTCGTCCAGAAGCTCGCCCGTTCCGTAACCGTGGAGCGCCGAGATTCCGAACGGATCGCCCAGCCCCAGATTATAAAACTCGTAAAAATCGGGAGGCGGGGTTCCCGGCGTGTCAAGCTTATTGACGCAAAGCACTATGGGCTTTTTCGACCGCTGCAGCATAGCCGCCACATCCTGATCGGCCGCGGTTATTCCCGTTCTGAGATCGGTTATAAAGATTATAACATCGGCCGTATTTATGGCGATCTCGGCCTGCTGTCTCATAAATTTCAATATCTGATCGTCGGTGTTGGGCTCGATTCCGCCCGTATCGATAAGCAAAAAATCCCTGCCGCGCCAATCTGCGTCAGCGTAAAGTCTGTCTCTTGTAACACCGGGCGTATCTTCGACAATTGATAGACGTTTTCCGGCAATTCTGTTAAAAAGCATCGATTTTCCGACATTAGGCCTGCCGACAATCGCGACAACCGGCTTTGGCATTTTCTAACCATTCCCTCCGCTATTGAATCTTAACTGTGCGTGCCTTTTCGGTATATTGAAGAACTTTTCCTTCAAAAAGCTTCAAAAACGGCGTTGAAAAATGCTTCGCCGTCCGTCTCTATTATTTCCACAGGTACATCTGTCGATTCCTGAAGTGTTTTTAGCGAAACCGAATCCAGAAACATATCCCTGTCGTACCTGAGCATGCAGGCAGGGACAAGCACGCGGTAAAGCGGCTTTCTAAGGGCGAATTCAGAAAGAATATCTCCGCCTGTAACAAGCCCCGTAACGTCCACTGAGCTTCCGAAGAAACTGTTTTTTACGGGACGTATTTCATATTCAAGATTATCGCATTTTATTTTTGTATAGTCAATCAATGAACTCAAAAATGAGCCTGTCGCCTCTCCTGTTAACGCCGTAAACGGTTTGCACTTTAATTTTGGGGCGCTGTCAACCTTATCCTTAAACTCTGATGCAAAGAGAGAAAGCATCCCGACACCGTTTTCATATTGCGGGAAGTCCTCGTAATACGTTTTTTCCGGATAAGCGGCACCCGCTTTCAGAAAAAGCTCGTCCGCCGGGTAGACTACGCGGCTTTGATAATTATCAATACAGATCTGACCGAATTCTTCCGCGATTTCCAGTATATCCGCAGCCTCTTTTCTTCCGACAGGCTTAATCGGATAAAGTCCGTCCCTGAATTTTGTGATGCCGACGGGAACAACGGATATGCTCATGACCTCTGGAAACATGCCGGTTAAATCGCGAAGTGTCCCTTTTAGTTCCTCTCCGTCGTTTAGACCCGGGCAGACCACGACCTGCGCGTTCATACGGATCCCGGCATCTCGGAACCTTTTTATTATGCCCAGACTTTTGCCGGCGTCTTTATTGCGGAGCATTTTTTCGCGCAGCTCAGGGTTAGTCGTCTGTACAGAGATGTTAACAGGCGAAATCCGCATTCTTATAATGCGGTTTACATCCTTTTCCGTCAGATTCGTAAGAGAAATATAATTTCCGAGAAGAAACGACATTCTGGCGTCGTCGTCTTTAACGTAAAGGCTTTCGCGCATCCCCCCGGGCAGCTGGTCGATAAAACAAAAGACACAATGGTTTCTGCATCTTTTCATTTTATCAATAAGATAAGTCGAAAAAGAAAGACCGAGCTCTTCACCGTCTTCTTTCTCGAGCGTTACTTCCTTTATGCCGCTATTGACCCCAATGGTCAATTTAAGTTTGGCATCGTAGCTCAAGAATTTATAATCCAGAACGTCGACTATATCTTCGCCGTTGATTTTAAGAAGAGTTTCGCCTTTTTTTATTCCGGCCTTATATGCCGGGCAGTTTTTATCGACTTCGGTTATAAGAGCGGACATGTCAATATGCCACCATCCAACAAAAAAATAAGGAAGGACGCACCTTCCCTACTTTTCTCTTTTTTACTTCGCAGCCTCGACTTTAACGACTTCGCGTCCGTCATATGTGCCGCAGGCTTTGCAGACCCTGTGGGAAAGTTTAAACTCTCCGCATTTCGGGCATTTAGCTATTCCGGGAATGTCAAGCTTCCAGTGGGAACTGCGCCTTTTATCCCTTCTGGTTTTGGAAATTCTTCTCTTAGGTACCGCCATAGGTAACACCTCCTCACGGTGGAAAACGTTTATAGAAATTTTATTTTTCCAACAAATCGCGAAGCACGGAAAGCCTCGGGTCTATTTCTTTTTTGCAGGAGCACGGACCCTCGTTTAGGTCTGCGCCGCATCCGGGGCAAAGGCCCTTACAGTCGTCCCTGCAAAGATAAACCATATCCATGCTTAGTAGAAGCGCCGATTTTACCGCTTCGTCTATATCCAATTCGCCGTTTTCCGCGCAAAGTATATTTTCTTCGGCCGCATCGGAGTGCTCGTCTTCCGAAACGAGATAATTTAACTTCAGGCTGTGCGGAAACTGGATTTCCTTTGCGCACCTTGCGCACGACGTTTTAACCTCTGTGTCGATTAAAAGCTCCGCCTCCATAATCTCGGCATGGTCAAAAACCTTTCCCGATACATGCACCGGCGACTGGAACGGTTGGTCGAAGGAACACTTAACATCCCTGAAGTCAATATCGTAAGAGAATGCAATTTCTCCGTTTTTGCTGTCTCTGACGCGGTTTAAGCTAATTTTCATGGTGCACCTCATCAAACGATACGAATGGTATTATAATACTCGGACCATTCTTTGTCAACAATACATATGCCATACATTTTCTTTACAAACAAAAAACTTGCTATATAATCGTTATTATATCCAATTTATTGTAAAGTTACAAGCGAGGTATATCAATGCGCGAGCTTATTGTCGGAAAAAATGATGAAAATCAGAGGCTTGACAGATTTCTTATTAAAAACCTGCCGTTTTTGCCGTCTTCCCTGCTTTATAAGTATATCCGCCTTAAACGAATAAAAATAAACGGGAAACGCGCAAAAGAGGATCAGCGCCTGATTTCCGGCGATATCCTGTCCCTTTATATAAACGATGAATTTTTCGAAAAGCCTGACAGCGACACGGCTTATCTGCGCATCACGCCTCAGCTCGATATTATTTACGAGGACACAAATATCATGCTGATCGACAAAAAGCCCGGCGTGATCGTGCACTCCGATGAAAACGAGCAGGAAAACACGCTTATTTCGCATATACAGGCTTACCTTTATAAGAAAAAAGAATGGAACCCCGCGGAAGAAAACTCTTTCTCCCCGGCGCTCTGCAACAGGATAGACAGGAACACGGGCGGCATCGTGATCGCCGCTAAAAACGCGGAGTCCCTCAGAATAATGAACGAAAAAATAAAAAACCGCGAAATCAGAAAAATCTACCTGTGCCTAATAAACGGCGCAATGTCGCCGGCCTCCGGCCGCCTTGACGGCTATATTCTTAAAAACGAGGCCGATAACCTCGTAACCGTTACCGCTAAGCCCGTTCCCGGCTCTAAGAAAGCGTCGACAATATATAATACCGTTAGCTCCCGTTCGGGTTTTTCGCTGCTCGAATGCGAGCTTTTAACCGGCAGAACACACCAGATAAGGGCCCAGCTAGCCCATGCCGGGCATCCGATAGTCGGCGATGGGAAATACGGAAGAACCGGAGGGAAAAAAGTGCTGGGCTTTTCGCACCAGGCGCTTTATTCCTATAAGCTAATTTTTTCCTTCTGCAACCCG
>JAUZPW010000011.1 GCA_030705725.1 Bacillota bacterium | reverse complement strand
GCAAATAAAAAAAGCCTTGAAGACGGCAGCGATACAAGCGGCGGGCAAAGTTATTTCGACAGCTACGCCGATTCAAGGAAATGGGTAAAAGAAAAATGGGTGGACTATATAGCCCCGCAGATTTACTGGAACATCGGCAACGATAAATCCGACTATGAGGTTCTCGTCAAATGGTGGAACGACACCGTCGCGGATACGGGCGTTAAACTCTATATAGGGCACGCGGCCTACCGGTGGATCGGCGCCGACAAATCCTCGCCGTGGTACGGCACGGGCGAGCTTACCCGCCAGCTCTCTCTGAACCGGCTCTGCGGAAACGTTTCGGGAAGCATCTTTTTCAGGCTCGGCACAATCCGCGGCAACACAGCCGTCTCTCAGGAGATAAGCGATTTTTTTAACGGCAGACAAACGTCAGAATTTTATGTGGGGCGTCCGTCGACAGACATACAGACTACCCTGACCAGCTTTTACGTCACAGGTGTGTCTGATCCCAAGGAGACCCTGACCTTAAACGGCAAAGAGGTTGAAAACCGCTCCGCTTCCGGCTTTTTCGGCCTGCTAGTAAAACTCCGCAAGGGTGTAAACTCGCTTGTTTTCTCCCAGGGCGACAAAAAGATAACGCGCGTAATATACAGCGGCGCGTCGAATCCGATTCAGAAAACCATGCCGTCGGCAGTTATAAGTAAAAGCTCGGTTTACCCCCAGTCCCGGGAGCTTATGCAGGCTGTAAAGACAATATCCTTAACATGCAAAGCCCCCGCGGGCTCAAAGGTAACGGTTACAATAAACGGCAGAACCCTCAATATGAAACAGGCCAAAACAAGCTGTCCTTCGGACGGAAAGTATTATGAGGCGAGCTTCAGCGCCTCCTACTCCGTGCCTCAGCAAAAGACGGGGGTTTTAAGCCTGGGCTCCCCCGTTTATAGAATGACGCTCGGTCAAAAAAAAGATAAGGCTGCCGCCCCCGGCTCCCTCGCGGTCGCGTTTTCAAAGCCGAGCCTGCTTGCGGAGGTAACGGCAGAGAAAGCCGACACATACCCTTACGCCAACTCCGCGCTCGGCGCCGACGGGCCGCTCTATAAAAAAATGCGCGATTACGTGGAGGTTATAACCGGCAATTATATAAAACTCTCGTCCGGTGAATGGATTAAAAAAAGCAGCGTCAAGCTGCTCAGTGTAAAAGGCGCGTACTCCCCGCAGGTTACCTCCGTAAAGTACACGGTAAGCGCCAAAGAAGACGTGGTGCATTTTGAGACCAGCCTGTTCCCGTCCGCCGTGCTGAGCTTTTATGATAACAAGCTTACCGTTTTGTTTCCGACGCTCACAAGGATAGTCCGCCCGGAGCTTCCCTCCGGCGCAATCTGCTCCGATGCCCAAATCAGCCTTAATAACTCCAGAGGTTCCTGCGTTTTGACCGTCGATAAAGAAAAGCTCGGCGGCTATTATATAAAGCCGACCGAAACGGGGTTCGACCTCGTTATCCGCCGCAAGCCCACGGCAAATACCGGTTTAAGCCCGCTTTCCGGCATAACAGTCATGCTCGACGCGGGCCACGGCGGAAGCGAGCTGGGCGCATTGGGGCCGATGGGTGGGAAATGCCCCGAAAAGACCGTTAATCTTTCCCTGGCTCTTAAGCTTAAGTCCGAGCTTGAGCTTTTAGGCGCGAAGGTTCTGCTGACCCGCGGCTCCGATACGTCTGTTACCCTTTATCAAAGACTTGACCTCTCCCGCGAAAAGCTTCCCGATCTTTTCCTTTCGCTGCACTCAAACAGCCTGTCGGACGACACCGACATTTCAAAGTACTCGGGAGCGTCGGTATACTACAGGGAGGCCTGGGTTGACAGCCTTGCCCAAAGCGTGCTGAAAAGCGCCTCGTCGGATATTTCCCGCGTGAGCGGGGGCGCTTTTGTAAGAAGGCATTATATTACGAAAGCTACCTGGGCTCCGTCTCTGATCCTCGAAGCCGGGTTCCTGCCGAACCCCATGGACTTTGAATGGCTTCGCGATCCCGGCGAGCAGGAAAAGCTCGCGCAAAGCCTCGCAAAATGCATTCTCCAATATTTCAGTAATTAAATATAAGATAATGTCCTGATTCCTTTGTTGTCTATTTTTTCTATTTCTTCCGACAAAATATTCTTTTATTATGGCAATTGTGCTATAATGTTAGAAGTGTATGACGGAGGATCATTATGAAATATTCAGATATACTTGTCAAACATGTTTATACCGTTATTTTTGATCCTGTGCGTGAATGTGAATTCGATGATACCCATTTAGCTGTTGTTATTAAGAAAAACAATGATAAAAAATCAGTAATAGTTATGCCATTAACTACAAGCCCAAACGGAGATGGAATTAATAAAATAAATATTGGCAGGCTTAGTGATTTACCAGAAGGTTTTAAAAAAGAAGATTCCTTTGCAGTATATAATCAAGTAAGAACTGTAAATTATACCAGATTTATTGCATTAAAAGGTAGAGATGGTAATGTTGTTAGTGTAAAAATAGAAGATGAAGTATTTTTTTCTTTACTTTCTTTGTGTTTCGACGATCTATTATATAGTTTGGTGTTAGATGAAAAATTAGATTTTTGTATAAATCAATATTCTAAGTTTGCTGTGAAAAAAGCCGTTAATGCTGCATATAATATTAAAAGGCTCTTAAAAAAAGAGGAAGATACTGGTGCCGAAATTAGGAACATCAAGTCAGAAATAAACAGTTTATTATGTGTAGGAATTGACTATGATAAATACATAAGCGAAGTCGATTATCAAAATGGAATAGCAGATATAATTGACAGTTGCTTAGAAAAAAATGTATTGACTAATTCATTTAGAAGTAGTATCCTGATGGTAGAAAAGGGTATGAAATCCCTGGCAAAAACGAATTGAGCATGATTGCTCTACCCAAAAAGCGAATTAGTGAAGACCTCCCATGATTAGGGAGGTCTTTTCATATCATTATCTATTTTTTTCCATTTTCATCGACTGGCAAAGGCACGAATAAAAAGTAGCTTAAAAGGATTATAAAAAGACACACTGAGGCTATTTTTTGCGACAGCCCCTAAAAACCCTCCTGCCGCGGCAGGAGGGTTTTTATTAGTACGATATTCCGGTCATTCGAAACCCGGCGCTTATTCGGTTTTGTTCTGGTTGTCGGGAGCCCCGATCTCAGGCTGCGGCTCGGCGCTGTCGGCCGCCATGGACGGATGCACCGGATCTTCAACCCTCTCGCCGTTAAAAATCTTTTCGAAGGTCTCGCCGTCCATTGTTTCGTTCCTGATAAGATATTCGGCGATTGCCTTAAGCTTCTCCATATTGTCGCGGAGCAGCTTTTCGCAACTCTCGTAAGAGCCCTGCACGATTGATTTTATCTCGCGGTCGATTGCCGCGCCGGTTTCCTCGGAGAAGTTCTTTATATTTCCGAAATCGCGCCCCATGAACACTTCGTCGTGCGGGGAGCCGAACGCGATAGGCCCGATCTCGTCGCTCATGCCGTATCTTGTAACCATTCTCCTGACAAGCTCGGACGCGCGTTCAATATCGTTTGAGGCGCCCGTAGATATATCGTTGAGCGTAATTTTCTCGGCGACCCTGCCTCCCAGAAATACCAGAATTTCGTCCATCATCTCGCTTTTCGAAGCGTAATACTTGTCTTCCTTCGGCAGGCTCAGGGTATAGCCGCCGGCCCTGCCGCGCGGAATGATGGAAATCTGATGCACGGGGTCCTGCGTCGGCAGCAGGCGCGTAATAAGCGCGTGCCCGGCTTCGTGATAGGCCGTCAGCCTGCGTTCCTTTTCGGAGATCACGCGGCTCTTTTTCTCCGTACCCATAATAACCTTTATAAAAGCGTCGTCCATTTCGGACATGCCGATTTTCTTTTTCGATCTGCGCGCGGCCAAAAGCGCCGCTTCGTTCAACAGGTTTTCAAGATCGGCGCCCGTAAAGCCCGCCGTAGTTTTGGCTATAGACGTGAAATGTACGCCATCCTCGAAATGTTTGTTTCTGGCATGAACCTTTAATATCTCCTCGCGGCCCTTGATGTCCGGAAGTCCGACATACACCTGGCGGTCGAAGCGTCCCGGACGCAATAGCGCCGGGTCAAGTATGTCGACGCGGTTCGTCGCGGCAATAACGATAACGCCCTCGTTCGCACCGAAGCCGTCCATCTCAACAAGCAATTGGTTCAGCGTCTGTTCTCTTTCGTCGTGTCCGCCGCCCAGTCCGGCTCCGCGGTGACGCCCGACGGCGTCGATTTCATCAATGAACACTATTGCCGGCGAATTCTTTTTCGCCTGCTCGAATAAGTCTCTCACGCGCGACGCGCCGACGCCGACGTAAAGCTCGACGAAGTCCGAGCCCGAAATAGTCAGAAACGGTACTCCAGCCTCGCCCGCGACCGCTCTCGCGATAAGCGTTTTGCCTGTTCCCGGAGGGCCCACAAGCAGCACGCCTTTAGGGATGCGCGCGCCAATCTCGATAAACTTTCTCGGGCTTTTTAAGAATTCGACGATTTCCTGAAGCTCGGCTTTTTCCTCATCCGCGCCCGCGACGTCCTTGAATGTGGTTTTCTTGGCGTCCTCCGTAACAAGCTTCGCCCGGGACCGTCCGAACGACATGGCCCCTCTTGGCCCGGCTCCTCCCTCACCCCCGCGCCCCAGCATAAAATACCAGAACAGCCCGAAAACAAGGATCAAAAGCAGATACGGCATAAGAGACATCCACCACGGCGCCGTTATCTCCGGTTCAAAATTATAAGATTCGATAACGCCCGAATCCCTCTGCTTTTTAATAATGTCCCCAACGTCATAAAGAAATATCTCAACGGACGGCAGGTTAAAGCTGACGACCTTGTTGTTTCGCAGATTCATCACAAGCTTAGTTCCGTTTATCGAAAAGGTTTTTACATCCTGGTTTTCGAAATACTTAACAACATCGGAATAAACTATATTCTTCTCCTGCTTCTGATTGATAAGCATTGCGACAGTGCTCAGTAAAATCAATATCGCCAAAGCATAAAAACCGAAACCACGTACTTTGCCGTTCAAAATTTCACGCCCTCCTGAGTGTCATTTCCCGGAGTAAACCTCCGGTTTCAGTACTCCTATATATGGTAAATTTCTGTATTTCTCCGCGTAATCAAGCCCGTATCCGACAACAAACTCGTCCGGTATCGTAAACCCGCTGTAATCGGTTTTGACCGGTATTTTCCGGCGTTCGGGCTTGTCTAAGAGCGCGCAGAGCGCTATAGACTTTGGTCCCCTGGCCCTGAACATATCGAGTATGTAGCTCAGGGTAAGGCCGCTGTCAAGAATATCCTCGACGACTATAACATCTCTGCCCTCGATTTTTGAATCCAGATCCTTGTTGATTTTAACCTCGCCGCTGGTTTTCATGCCCTTCCCGTAGCTTGAAATCGACATAAAATCCACGGAACAGGGTATGGTAATCTGTCTGACAAGGTCCGCCATAAAAATAAAAGAGCCCTTCAGTACACTTATTATCAACGGATTTTTCCCATAATAATCACGGCTGATTTCAGTCCCGATTTTTTTTACGATTTCCGCTATCTGTTCCTCCGTAAAAAGGACTTCTTTTATATCATCCTTCATTTTTATTGTTTGCACTCCCGAAATTAAGATACGCCGCATTTTTAATATTCTGACTTTCAAAAAACTGATCCGCGCCGAAACCGCAAACGGCCACAACGCGCGTGCTGTCTGCAACGACGGGTATAAGAGCGCGCATTTTAAGCGGAATTTTTTCCTCGATAAACAGCTTTTTCAGCGTTTTTGTTCCCCGGCCCGGAAGCTTTATAGCGTCGCCCTCTTTACGGCTTCTGACGATGAGACACCCGTTTATTTTACCACAATCAATAAAAAAAGTCTGAGACAAATTGTAAATTTTCTGAGTTTCCTCGGCTTTTTTATATTCCAGAAAATAATTAGTACCATTTATATCATATTTTCCGTAGGAAAGCAATTGAATTTCAGGAATCCCGGCAAATTCCGGCTCGCCTTTTGAAAGTATAAGCTCTTCATTTCGCCTCTCGGCGCAGATAAAGCCCGGAAGCGATATTTTCTTCGACGGGTGTTTCCCCGCGCACAGCTTAAGCACGGCGGCGGCGTGAGCAGCCGAAAGCTCCCCGGCGCTCCCCGTAAGCCTTTCGTACAAAAGCCTTAAAGCCCGCCCGGAAACGGCGGGGTGGGCGAGAGCAAACTCTCTTGCGGAAAATGAAACGGCGTTTTCTTCCGTTTTGGCCTTTTCTGCCAGTTTCCGTACTTCGGTCATTATAAAATCCGCGTCCTGCCTTAAAATGTCCGAAGCCTTGCGCGCCGAGTCGATAACGGCAGGCTGGGCCGAAACAAGCTGCGGCAAAACGTTGTTTCGGATTTTATTCCTTGCGTATTTATTTTCAAGGTTTGTCGAATCGGTAACGAATCCGACCCCTTTCCCGGTTAAATATTCTTCGGTTTCGATCCTTTTCACGTCGATAATTGGGCGTATGATCCTGTCCCTGACGGGCGGGATTCCGCAAAGCCCCAAAATACCCGTCCCCCTTGAAAGGTTTAAGAGCATCGTTTCGAGATTGTCGTTTGAGGTATGCGCGGTGGCGATAAGATCGCAGGAAAGCGCTTCCCTTGCCCGCTCCAAAAATAAATACCGCGCGCTCCTCGCCGCGTCCTCGGTACCTTTCCCGAGGCGCTTCGACTCTTTATTGACGTCGATCCTTTCGCAATAAAAAGGTATGCCGTTATCACGGCAGTAATCCCTGACAAAGGCCTCGTCCCTGTCCGATTCGGCGCCTCTCAGCATATGGTTTAAATGAGCCGCCGCGACGGTGATTCCGAGGGCTTCGGAAAGCTCGCTCAGGCAAACGAGCATAGCCATGGAATCCGCCCCGCCCGAAACCGCGCAAAGCACCCTTTTTCCGTTTTTGAGCATATCAAAGCGTTTAATCGTCTCTAAAACCTTACGGTTCATGATGCATTCTGTCCTGACTTGAGAATGATGTAAACTGCCCCGACCACTGCAAAAGCACTTTTCCCGTTTCGCCGTGGCGGTTCTTGGCAATAAGGCACTCCGCCGTATTGCGGTCTTCCGTGTCTTCGTTATAGTAATCGTCCCTGTAGAGGAACATAACGATGTCGGCGTCCTGCTCTATCGCTCCCGACTCCCTCAGGTCCGAAAGCATCGGGCGCTTGTTTGGCCTTTGCTCCGACGCGCGCGACAGCTGAGAAAGGCATAAAACCGGCACGTTTAACTCCTTCGCCATGATTTTAAGCGAGCGTGAAATATCGCTGACCTCGAGCACGCGGTTTTCAAAGCGTTTCGAGCCCTGCATAAGCTGCAAATAATCTATGACGATCAGACCCAAAGCATCGAGCCTGCGGCATTTTGCCTTAATATCCGCGACCTTGATCGCCGGGTTGTCGTCGATATAAAGCTTCGTGCGCGAAAGGTCGTTCGCCGCCCGCACAACCTCCGTCCATTCGTTAGGCTGGAGATCGGCCGTCCGGATTTTCTTTAGCTCGATTCTCGATTTTGACGACAAAAGCCTCATCGCAAGCTGTTCCTTTGACATTTCAAGTTGGAAAACAGCGACGCTCTTGCCCGATTTTTCAGCGGCGTGCATGGCCATGTTCAGCGCCATGCTCGTTTTGCCCATGCCTGGGCGGGAGGCCAAGAGGATAAGATCCGAGCGGTTAAGTCCGCCGATTACGGAATCGATAACGGAAAACCCCGTTCCAATACCGGTGATTTTCTCGGGATTCGTCGCCAGCTCGTCAAGAGTATCGTATACCTGGCCTATCGCCGTTTTAATATGCGTAAGGCCCTTTATTTCCCTGCCCTGCCGCACGGCGTACATTTTCTGTTCGGCAAGGTCGGCTATCTCGGCGGGGCCGCCCTCCTCCGACAAAACCATGTCCATAGTTTCGCTCGCCGCGTTCAAAACAGCGCGCAGCATGCTTTTTCCGCGCACGATCTCGCAGTATTCCCTTACGTTCGCGGCAGTTGGCGTAACGTCCATGAGCTGCATGATGTAAGCGCTTCCGCCCGAATGATCGTAAACCCCCGCGACCTTGAGCTCTTCAAGCACCGTAACGGGGTCGACCTTTTTCCCGGACGTTGAAAACATTGAATAAATAGTCTCAAAAATCGCGCGGTTCTCGTCTATATAAAAATCAGACGGATTGATTCTTTCAATAACCTCCGGCACGCAGGCAGGATCAATCAGCATGGCGCCGAGCACCGCCTGCTCCGCTTCCATGCTGTAAGGCACTTTTCTGTTTAAAAGCTCGTCCAAATCAGTCGTTCCTTTCAAACCGCGCCGGGCTTTGCGCCCCGGACGCCGAAACCCGCCTTAAAATATCAAACCGAAGGGACGTAAAGCCGCCCCGTCAATCCCTGCAAATTATGCCTCGGCCACGATAACGTAGACCGTGCCGGTGATTTCGGGGTAAAGTCTGGCTTTAACCTCGAAGGTGCCGAAATTCTTAATGGGATCGTCCTGGGCGAGCTTGTGCTTGTCAAGCTCTATCCCGTGCTGGGCCTTAAGCGCCTCCGATATTTCCTTCGTCGTCACCGAGCCGAAAAGCCTTCCTCCGGCGCCCGCCTTGGCATAAATTTTGACAGGCGTGGATTTAAGCTTCTCCGAAAGCGCTGCAGCCGCCTTCTTTTCCTGCTCCGCTTTGCGGCGCTTGGCCTCGTCCTGGCTTTTGATCGCGTTCAGGGCGTCCGCGTTCGCTTCCGACGCCATTTTTCTCGGGAACAGATAGTTTCTGGCATATCCCTCCGAAACCTCCGCGAGCTGCCCTTTCTTTCCTTTTCCCTGAATATCTGTAAGCAGAATTACTTTCATTAAAATCACCTTTCTTTTCTTTCCTCAAGGTAGCTGTCGTAAGCATCCCTGAGCCTCTGCACCGCGCCTTCTATCTGAGCGCCGTAAAGCTGCGCCCCCGCCGTAGTAAGATTTCCGCCGCCGCCGAGCTTTTCCATAATAAACTGGACGTTTACCTGTCCCAGCGACCTGGCTGAGATTACGACCGTGTCCTCATCGTTTAACACGACGAAGGAAGCGCGTATCCCCGAAATGCTCAGCAGATCGTCCGCGGCCTGAGCCGCTACCGCGCGGTCGGCATTCCCGCCGTAAACCGCGATGGCGGCGTCACCCCTGTAAATCTCCACATTTGACGCAAGGTCATGCCTCAGCTTGTATTCGATCAGATCGCTTTGGAACATTTTTTTGACTTCGACCGTGTCCGCGCCTATCCTCCTGAGATAAGCGGCCGCTTCAAAGGTACGCACGCCGGTCCTTATCGTAAACCACTTTGAGTCGAGCACAATTCCCCCGAGCAGCGCTTCCGCCTCGACGCGCAGGATTTCCTGCGGCGTAACGGTGTACTGCAAAAGCTCGGTAACAAGCTCCGCCGACGACGACGAATAAGGCTCGTGGAAATTAATAACGCACTTGTCGATATAGTTTGCCGAACGTCTGTGATGGTCAATGACCGCTACCCTGTTCACGGCTGAAAGAAGCTGCGGGGACTCGACGTAATCGGGCTTGTTTGTGTCCATAACGATAAGCAGCGTGCTTGAATCCGAATAAAGTATCGCGTCCTCCGGCGTAATGAAAACCTCCCGGTATTCGGGAATTCCTTTAAGCCGGGTTATGAGCGGCTGGGCCGAGGTTTCGTCGGTATCGGCGACGATAAACGCCGGGATGTTGAGCTTTCTCGCGAGACAAACTATGCCGCAGGAGGAGCCGACGCTGTCGATGTCCGATACTTTGTGGCCCATTATATAAACCTTTTTGGAATCCTTTATGATCTGAACAAAGGAGTTTGCCATCACGCGCGAGCGAACCTTCGTGCGTTTTTCCGGCGTCTGCACCTGCCCGCCGAAAAATTCGAAGCTGAACCGGTTTTTTATAACCGCCTGGTCTCCTCCGCGCGATAAAGCCATATCGATGGCAAGGCTCGCGAAGCCCAGATTTTCGCTCAGATGCGCGCCGTCGCAGCCGATGCCGATGCTCAGCGTCGCCGTAATTCCCTCTCTGCTCTGGATAGCCCTCACCTTGTCAAGAATCTGGAACTTATCGTTCAAAAAGCTTTCCATGGCTTTTTCTTCGAAAATAAAAAGATACCTGTCCCTGTCGAACTTGCGCAAAACGCCGTCCGCGGGGGTCGCCCAGGTTGTCACGACATTGTCTATTTCAGCCAGAATCTGAGATTTTTCCTTGTCGGTCGAATTTTTGAGCAGCTCTTCGTAATTATCGATCATGATTATCGAAATGACCGGCCTGATTTCGGCGTGCTCCTTTTTAAGCCGTTCGTAATCGGTTTTGTCGATAAAAAAGAGAGTTGACAGCATCCCGCGTCCGTTCACTGAGGAATGCGGCCTGAAAAGGTTGCCGTGGACGTCGAAAATCTTATCTCCGATCGTGACACCTCTCGGATAAACGGTTTTTCCCTCAATCACCCACCGCGCGTCGAATCCCGGAATAACCTCCGACACCTTGTTTCCGAAAACCTGGTCGCGGTTTCCGGTAACCGTGTGAAAATTGTCGTTGCACCACAGGATCTCTTCGCTGACCGCGTCCAGTATCATCATCGGCAGCGGATAATTAAGCACCGAGGTTTTGGTGACGTCGTTAACGTTATATGTCAGCGACTCAACGTATTTAACTATTTTTCGCCGCCGTCTGACATTCTCCCGCCTGTAAAACAGATAAATAAGTACCGCGGAGCAAAACTGAATAAGGGCCAGCTTGACGGAAAAAAACGTGCTTGCCGCCGAGAAAATCAAAAGCACCAGAAAATAAAACCTGAACCCCGGCTCAATGAGCCTGGAAAACTTTTTATCCACCGGTGCAGCCCCTTTCAAAATGATGTTTACGGTATTATGAGTATTTAACAGGAAAAGATAAAAGCGTAAACCGTCCGGCCCTGCTGGAAATAACGTTCCTGATACGAATATTAAAGTGCTTTGCGGTTATTATACCTCAATCTTTTCCGTTTTTCTACAGGTTTATGACGATATTTATGTTGACATGCTTAAGTAAAATTCCTATTCTATTGGTATGCTAAAGCCGTTAATTCGGAAGGGGGAGGTTTTCACGCGCAAAATCAACAACCTGCTGATGGCGGCGCTGCTTATAGCGCTTGACGTCATTTTCTCAAGGCTTCTGGCCGTTTACACTCCGGGCGGGATCGACCGGTTGAGCCTCCAGTTTCTCCCCAACGCCCTTGCCGGCTACCTGTTCGGCCCGTTTTTAGGCGGCGCCGTTCTTGTGGCGGGGGATATGCTCGGTTCGCTCGTCGTTTCCCGCGGTCTCGCCGTAAGCTCCCTTTTCACCGTTTCGGCGCTTGCGAAGGGGCTCATATACGGGTTCATGCTGAATAATAAAAAGCCCACCGTTAAGCGCGTTTTCTTTACGTTTCTTATTGCCGCGATTGTTGTCGACGTAGGCCTTGACACTGCGTGGCTGACTATGCTCCGCCACCTCGACTGGGGGGCGGTTCTTGCTCAAAAGATTCTGACAAGATCGGTCTTTCTGATAGCCCAGACAGTGCTGTTCTCTTTGATTTCAAAGCCGATAGCAAACAGTTATTAAGTCTTAAACGGCCCCGTTACTGTCCCCGGGATATACTTTTTTATAAATAGACGGCCCGCCCTGCAAAACGCAGGCGGGCCGTTTTGGCTGTTTGAGAGGGAACCTAATCCCCCCGATGCTTCCCGGAGGGCGGACAAAACCTGCGGTTATATTTCCATTATAATCGGCAGGATAAGCGGGCTGCGCTTCGTTTTCTTATATAAAAAGCCCGACAGATCGTCCTTTATCGCCATTTTAATAGTCGCCCAGTCCATGATCTTTTGCTTGGAGCATTTGTCAAGCGACCTTTCGGCGACTTTCTTTGCCTCGTCCATGATCGGGTCGGCTTCGCGGGTGTATATGAAACCTTTCGATAAAACGTCCGGCCCCGCGAGCACCTGCCCGTTCGAGCCGTCCATTGTCACGGTTACGATTATCAGGCCGTCCTCGGAAAGATGCTTGCGGTCTCTCAGCACCGCGTTTCCGACGTCGCCGACGCCGAGCCCGTCGATCATCACGCAGCCGGTCTGAACGGCGCCCGAAAACTTGGCCGTTTGCTTCGTAATCTCGAGGATGCGCCCCGTATCGCCCACAAAGATGTTTTTCCGGTCGATACCCGTCTGCCGCGCGAGGTCGGAATGGTATTTGAGGTGCCGGAATTCGCCGTGAACCGGCATAAAGTATTTGGGCTTCGTAAGCGCGAGAATAGTTCTTAGCTCCTCCTGGCAGGCATGCCCCGAAACGTGGATTTCAGCGAGGCGCTCGTAAACCACGTCCGCGCCCTTTTTCATAAGCTCGTTAATGAGACGGTAAACCGATTTCTCATTGCCGGGAATAGGCGACGCCGCTATCAGTATCCGGTCTCCGACGCCGACCTCCACCTGCTTGTGAGCCGAAAACGCCATCCTGTGAAGCGCCGACATCGGCTCGCCCTGACTTCCGGTCGTAATGATGCAGAGCTTGTTTTTGGGATAACGGTTTATAGTGGGAAGATCTATAAGAACGCCTTTCGGAACAGTCAGATAATTCAGATTCATCGCGACGTTCATGATGTTTTCCATTGACCGCCCCGAAATCGCGACCTTGCGCCCGTATTTCACGGCGACGTCGATAATCTGCTGCAGCCGGTGAACGTTTGACGCGAACGTCGCCACGAGAATCCGTTGGTCGCAGTTTTTAAACTGCACGTCGAACGCCTCGCCTACGCTTTTTTCGCTCATGGTGTGCCCGCGCCTTTCGGCGTTCGTCGAGTCCGACATTAAAAGCAGCACGCCCTGTTTTCCAAGCTCGCCGAAACGAGCGAGGTCGATCATTTCTCCGCCGACCGGCGTCGTGTCTATCTTAAAATCGCCCGTGTGGATTACGGTTCCGATCGGGGTTGTAATAGCAAGCGCAACGGAATCGGCGATCGAATGGTTCGTGTTGATAAATTCGACGTCGAAGCATCCGAGCTTAATATGATCTCCGGGGCCTCTGCGGTTAATTTTGACCTTATCGGCCATTTTGTGCTCCAGCAGCCTTGATTCGATAATTCCCGCCGTAAGCTTCGTGCAGTATATGGGAATATTGATCGCTTTCAGAACGTAAGGAATAGCGCCGATGTGGTCCTCGTGTCCGTGCGTCAGGATGAGCCCCCTGATCCGGCTCTTGTGCTTTTTCAAATACGTGATGTCGGGTATTACAAGATCGACCCCAAGCATTTCCTCGTCGGGAAACGCAAGGCCGCAGTCGACAACGATAATATCCCCGCCGAACTCAATAACGGTCATGTTCTTGCCGATTTCGTTAAGCCCGCCGAGGGGGATAATTTTCAGTTTTTCTGCCATTTCAATATTTCACTTCTCCTAAAAAAATAACAATGATTATGTAAGCCTTTTGTAATGCCAAAAGGCTGCAAAAGCATGACGCAGGCATCCGCCTGAGTCGTGGCCGGCGCAAATTTTATATATATGAAACAAATAAAATTCTTAATAAAACAGGCAAAAAAGCCTCATATTAGAATATTATAGCACGCTCTGCGTCTTTTGTACATAAATTTGTCAAGAGATGGTTCCGCCGCGCTGGTCGAGCTTTTTGAGCCGTTCGGAGAACATATCGCAGAGTTCCCCCGCTATTTCGGAGTTCATCCCTTCGCTTGTTACCTTAAGTCTTGATATGCGGTCAAGCGGCGAAATATGCACCCAACCCGAGTCTACGCAAAGTTTGACCCCGTCGCAGAGCTCGCGTTTTACTCCCGCGCATTCCTGAAGCAGGGCCTGCATCATTGACGCCCGGTTGCGGCTTACGTCGATTTCGCGCGTCGCAGTGTAAAAATCCGGAATCGCCGCAAGCGCGCTTTTAAGGCTTTCACCGCTCGTAATTAAATATAAGGCTATATTAAGCGCCGCGCTGACGCCGTCCCGCAAAAATGTCTGATCCCTTATTGCCGTGTCCTGCCCGGCGTTTTCTCTCGAAACGCGGTTTACCTTTCCCCCGCAGCTGTAAACCGCCGCCTCCAAGATATTCGGAGCGTCGAAATAAGCCGTAACGCTCTCGCCTTTCCCGTTTTTAACAGCGCAAACTGCCGAAAGCACATACATATGCCCCGCGTCGGCATATTTCCCCTCCTCGTCGTAAGCGCAGAGCGCCATCCCGTCGTCCGCCAGTTCAAAAGAAGGCAGCTTTTTGCGTTTCGCGGGCGATACGGAGGCTCCGCACATGGTCAGAGCTTCGGCAAGCGGCGCGTTCTGAGCCGTGTCCTGCACCGAGCAGGAAAAACCGCCGAGATCAACCAGAGCGTAAGTCGCGGCGTAAGAGCGCATAAGCCCCGTAATATCCCGCCTTCCGCCGGACTGCGGAGCCGCCGCGCGGGAAATTTCTCCGCGCGTCACCGCCGCGGCCATTTTCCTGCGCTGATCCTTTTTCATCAGAAGACCGTTTGAATCAAAGATGTAAATATCCGCGTAGCTTTCCTTCTGCTTCAGGAACACGGAAGCCGGAAAGCGGTAAAGCCTGGCCGCAAAGGACATTGCGGAAGCAAGCTTCGCGTCCGTGACGACGGCGGTGCCTCCCGCGGCCTCGATTCCGGCAATAAGCGCCCCCGCGAGCATTTCGGCGGCTCTCCCTCCCGCGAACCCCACTCCGCATTCCTTGTTCTCGCCCAGGTAAGAACCAATCCCCATCAGTATTTCGGGCGTCATGTCGGCGTTTATTTCACCTGTCAGAATGCCCGGCCCCTCAAACGAAAGCCCGTTCTGGGGCGACCCCGTCATAATGTTGTAATGGACATGCGAGCCGGGCGCGACAAGCTTTCTCGGCCAGACGCGCACTCCCTCGTAAACGACCGCCCCTTCGCCGATTACGGTGCCCTCTCCAATGACCGAGCCTTCCGAGAGCCCCGTTCCCTCCCTGATTACCGCCGCTCTGGATACGATAGCCCCGAAAAGCGAGCTGTTCGGAGCAATATGCGCTTTGTCGACCACGGAGCGTTCCACAACCGCGCCGCCGTCTATCACGCTTCCGTCGTCGATAACCGCATACGGGCCGATCACCGCGCCTTTTCTGATAACGACGTTTTTCCCGATATAGCAGGGCGGCTGGATATTCGCCCCGGAAGGCAGAACGGAATTCATATAAACGCCCTC
>JAUZPW010000109.1 GCA_030705725.1 Bacillota bacterium | reverse complement strand
GGGGAGCCGGGCTCAAACTTGTACAAGTCGGCGCATATTCTGAAAAGCAGATATATTCCCAAAAGCTTTTCCGCGGCGCCCGGCATAAACGCCATAAAAGGCGTAGGCGCGTTGTCCGCGGCGTCGGGGATCCACGTGTGGAAAGGCATTGCCCCGGCTTTTCCGAGCGCGCCGATTACAAGAAGCAAAAAGGCCGCCGTTCCCAGCGAAGCAATTGGAAGGTGAATCTTATCCATCTCGAGAGTTTTCGCAAGATAACCCGTAAGGCCGATTCCAAGCATCATGCACAGATCGGTAAGCCCGACGATAATAACGGCCTTGACGGACGTTTTGTACGCGTCCTTTCCGCCCGACATAATCATAAGGAACATCGTCGCGAGTATGCCTTCCCAGAAGAAAAGCAACAAAGCGAGATTGTTCGCCATAACCGCCCCGTTAATAAGCGTCACGGTCAGAAGAAAATACGCGGTGTATTGCCCCGATCCCGCTTTGCCCTTGAAAAACGCCGCGGAATATAAGGCCGTAAGAAATGAAAAAACAGCTGCGCAGAGAAGAATTAGTCCGCTGAACGAGTAAAGTCTGAGAGAGAAATCAATTCCGAAGCCCGCCCAGGGCTTAAAGAACGTAAGCTCCCTGCCGTAAACGGATATGACGGCGATCAGGTTTGCCGCCGTACCGACAACGGCGGTCGGTTCCTTTGCCTTTTGGGGCGCAAGAAACGCTAAAACCGCGGATGCCGCGGGGATTATAATAATTAAAAGCATAATTAGTCCGTTCATTTGCCGATCACCGCCATTTGCTGTACGATTGCGCTAACGAAAGAAGCCGGATAATGAATCAAAAGCCCGCTGCCGAGAGAAATGACGCCAAGCAAGACGACCGAGAAAACCATTATTTTTGTGCCCTCATTCCTGTTCGGGGTCGCCGCCTTGCCGAAAAACACCAGAGTAAACACCCTCAGCAGGTAAATAACCGTCATAACGGCGCCAATCAGAAACACGGCCGCGATTATCGGATGTCCCGCTTCCGCCGCTCCGTTAATCACCATGTACTTGCTGAAAAATCCTCCGAACGGAGGGATCCCCATGACGGAAAACGCGCACAGGAAAAATGAAACAGCTGTAAGCGGCATAGTTTTAGAAAGCCCGCCGAGCTTTCTTATGTCTTTCGTCTTGCAGTTGTGTTCGATAATACCTGCGCAGAGGAAAAGCCCCGCTTTTGAAATCCCGTGCATAAGTATGTAAAGAAGCCCCCCGGCTGCGGCAAGATCACCCCCGGCCGACAGTCCCAGAAAGATAAACCCGATCTGGCTGACCGTCGAATAGGCTATGATACGTTTGAGATCATATTCGGCAATGGCCGCGCCCGCCGAAGCAAGCGCGCTGACCGCCGCAATAACAGGCACTGCTGTGTGCCAGACCTGCGATATGGTAAATCCGGCCAGAAATAGCCTCGCGTAAACATAAACGCCGATCTTGACAAGCACGGCGGCGTGCAGAAGCGCCGTAACCGGAGAAGGTGCAATCCCTGCGTCGGCAAGCCAGGAATGAAGCGGAAGCGTCGCTGATTTTGAGCAGATGCCGAACAGAATCAAAAGCACCGCCGCGTCCGATATGGCCTTCCCCCGCAGCAGAATAAGATCGGTGGTTCCATACTGCTGGTAGATCATTATAAAACCGGCGAGCATTAAAAGAGCGCCCGCCACGGTAATAAGAAAAGCCTTATTGGCGCGTCTCACATATTCTTTTTCCCGGAAGAAACCGATCAGCCGCCAGCAGCAGATCGCTGAGATTTCCCAGAACACATAAAGAAAGATCAAATCGCTTGAAAGCGTTATGCCCATCATGGCCCCAATAAAAAGAACCACGCAGAGGTAGTACTCGTTCTGGTTGTCGTAATGCGACATGTAGCCGTAAGAATAAAGGATAATAATCATGCCGATAAACGACGACGTCAAAGCCATAAAAACGGCCAGCCCGTCGGCAAGCAGCCCGAAGCTCATCCCGAGCGGAAGCCGGACGTCGAAAGAAAGCGGCGACGCACTCGTCGCAAAGGGAAGCGCCGCAAGCAAAAGAAGAAACGGCACGGCTGTAAAGACTAGGGCAAAGGCGTTTCTCAACTTTTTTGAGTACATTCCCAAAAAAGGCAGAACAAAGGCACCTGCCAGAGGTACAAAAACGATTGGAAGCAGAAGGTTTTGACTTTCCATTAAGCCTGTCTCCTAAATACTATCTAACAATTATAATGAATTTCGCGCCAAAGTTAATTATAAACGTCCATGAGCTTTATGCAAGATAAACTTCAAAAAAATAATAAAAATTTTATATTTTTTGATGATTAGCAGTCAAAGTAATCCATTATGTTTAGAATTTCACAAATTTTCGTTTATTATTTCACAAGCGATTGACGTTATATACGAACTATGCTATATTCAGCATGAATTCGATTTTCAGCGACAACACTAAAGGGGAAAGTCACGGTGCATGAATACCCTCTTACAAAGCAGCTCGTCAAGATCGTGGTGGACGCGGCAAAAAGCCATAACGCCGCAAAAGTCAGCGCGGTCCGCCTTGTCCTTGGTGAAAGCTCGGGGATAATCCCCGACTCCGTCGGAATGTATTTCGATATGATAGCCGCAGGAACGCCCGCCGAGGGCGCGAAACTTGAAATCCGCACCGTAAAGGCCGAAATGCATTGTCCCCGCTGCCGCAAAGATTTTCCGCGCCCGCGCTTTTCCTTTGCCTGCCCCGACTGCGGAACGCTCGGCAGCCCCAAGAGCCTTGGCGACGAATTTTACGTTGAAAGCGTTTTACTTGAGACGGAAGAGGAAGAAGAGTAAATATGAGCAATAAAGACGTCGAAATAATGGAGAACATTTATTCCGAAAACGACCGTATAGCGGAAAGAATACAAAAAAGCCTTCACGAACAGGGAATATACGCCATAAACGTAATGGGCGCTCCGGGCGTAGGGAAAACGAGCAGCCTTATAAAGCTGATTAAAGGCCTAAACGGCGTCAAGGCATACGTTATCGAGGGCGATATCGAATCCGATATCGACACAAAAAAGCTAAAGGCGCTCGATATCGAAACCGTACAGATAAATACCGGCGGCGCGTGTCACTTAGACGGCATTCTGATAGAAAACACCTTAAACGATTTGGGCCTTAACGAGCCCGGCGTTCTGTTTATTGAGAATATAGGGAATCTTGTCTGCCCCGCGGAGTTCAACATAGGCGAAAACTGCAAAATGCTGATAACGACGGTTGCCGAGGGCGACGACAAGCCGTACAAGTACCCGCTCGCCTTTGAAAAGGCCGCTATCATACTGCTTAATAAAATCGATCTTCTTCCGTATCTCGATTTTGATATGGATTACTATATAAGAGGTATAAGGGTGCTAAACCCCAACGCGCCGATAATAAAGGTGTCCGCCAAAACAGGAGCGGGCTTTGACGAGGTCTGCGAATGGATACAGAGCAGAATGTAACGCAAAAAGCCGTTATAAAAATCAGCGGCATCGTGCAGGGGGTCGGCTTCCGACCCTTTGTTTTGCGTTATGCGGATAAAAACGGGATAAAAGGTTTCGTGCGAAACGAAGGCGGCCAGGTTTTGATCCACGCTTTCGGAAATCCGCGGAGTCTTGCGGCCTTTGCCGACGGTATCCTCCGGGACTCCCCGGCGGGAAGCCGGATAATAAGCTTCGATAAGCGTATATCGGAGCTCCCTCCGTCCGAGTTGACGCCTCCTGGCTTCATTATCGCGAAAAGCAGCGCGGATTTGAGCGGCGAGGTTATGCCGACGCCCGATCTGGCGGTCTGCGGCGACTGCCTGAAAGAGCTCTTCACAAAAGGCGATCCCCGCTACAGAAATCCGTTTATAAGCTGTACCCTCTGCGGGCCGAGGTTTTCTGTACTGCGCCGCATGCCTTACGACCGGGAGAATATATCCATGTCCGATTTTCCGATGTGCGGTTTTTGCGCGTCCCAGTACCATGATGAGTCCGACAGGCGCTGCCATGCTCAGACTGTCTGCTGTAACGGCTGCGGCCCCGTTCTCGGTTTTGTCGGCGCCGGCTGCACGGCTTCCGGGGAAAAAGCCCTTGAAAATGCCGTCAGAGCGCTAAAGAAAGGCCAAATAGTTGCCGTGAAAGGCATCGGCGGCTATCATCTCGCCTGCAGCCCATTTTTAGGTTTTTCCGCCGATAAGCTCCGCATTCTCAAAGGCCGCGAACACAAGCCTTTTGCCGTTATGTTTTCGGAGCTTTCCGAAATAAAGGAGCACTGCGAGGTTAATCCGGGCGAAGAAGCGCTGCTTTGCGGCTCCGAGCGTCCGATTGTCCTTTTGAAAAGGCGTGAAAATTCTTCCGTATCTGAATCGGTCAGCCTTAAAAGCAGGTTCTTGGGCGCTTTTTTGCCTTATACCCCGCTGCAGTGCATGCTCCTAAAGGAAACGGGCCCGCTGATTATGACGAGCGCCAACGCGACAGGCCTCCCCATTATAAAGGACGACGAGGAAATGCTCCGCTTTTATAACGGGCATGACGAGCTCTTCGGAGTACTGTTGCACGACCGCAAAATAGAACGCAGGCTCGATGATTCCGTCATGGCGTTTGCCTGCGGCTTTCCGCAGTTTGTGCGAAGAGCGAGAGGTTTCGTTCCCACGGCGGCATGTTATTCCGGCGAAGGCGGCCCGGCTGTGCTTTCGCTGGGGCCGCAGCAGAAAAACACGGTCTGTCTTTCAAAAAACGGATATTTCTACCCGTCCGCCGAAATAGGCGACCTTGACACCGCGGAAGCCTGCGGCGTTTACCGCGGCGCCGTCCGCGACATGCGGGAGCTTTTCAGTATAAAGCCCGAGGTTGCGGTATGCGACCTGCATCCGGATTACGAGTCTACGCGCTTTGCCGAAAGCCTGGGTCTTCCCCTTGTCAGGGTCCAGCACCATTTTGCGCATATCGCGTCAGTCCTCGCGGAGGAGAATATAAAAGAGCGGGTAATCGGGGTCGCGTTTGACGGCACAGGCTGCGGAACCGACGGCACCGTGTGGGGCGGAGAGTTCCTGATAGCGTCGCCCTTCGGGTTTTCCCGTGCGGGCCATATAAGTCCCGTAAAATTCTTAGGCTCGGACGAATCCGTGAAGCAGGGCTGGAAAAGCGCTTTTTGCCTGCTCGCGCACGCCGGAATCACGCCCTCCGACGGCCGTTTCCCTGTTGTCGAAGCCGCGCTTAAAAACGGCGTCAACACAATAATATCGACCAGCATGGGCAGAGTGTTCGACGCCGTAAGCTCGATTTTGGGTATCTGCCATGTATCGACCTATGAGGGCCAGTGCGCCGTCGAGCTTGAAAACGCCGCCGCGCGGTACCGCGGCGATGCCGAAGCCTTGCCCTATACAATTTCCGAAAGCGAAACGGCGTTTACGGCGGACTTAACCCAGTGTATAAAAGCTGTTTACGAAAGCGCAAATAAAGGCTTAGACCCCTGCTTTCTTGCAATGCGCTTTCATAAAACCGTGAGCCGCTTGACCGTGGATATGTGCCTAAAGCTCCGGCAAAAATACAAAATCGGATCCGTTGCTTTAAGCGGAGGCGTGTTTCAAAACCGCATACTGGTTGAGGACACAGTTCCCGTGCTCAAAAAAGCCGGTTTCAGGGTTCTCTTAAATAAAAAAGTTCCGCCGAACGACGGCGGCATATCCCTGGGGCAGGCGTATATAGGACGCTTTGCCGGTTCAGGATCGGAGGAATAAAATAAATGTGCATAGCAGTTTCGGGAAAACTGATTGAAAAGCAGG
>JAUZPW010000108.1 GCA_030705725.1 Bacillota bacterium | reverse complement strand
CGATTCGGAAGGAAAAATATCCCTGGTTTCGGTGGAAAGCGCCGATATGTCCGGTACGGCGTATGTTTTCGGAACGACCTCCGTGGCAGCCCTCCCGGCAAACTCCAAGGTGATAAAAAACGGGAATCCGGCCTCCGCCGCAGACGTCAAGCAATACGACATAGTAACCTACTCGAACGGCACATATTATGTATCCGACAAAAAGCTTACGGGAATTTTCCAGAAGGCGTCGCCCTCGTTTACGCACCCAAGCTCCGTTACCGTACTCGGCAAGGAATTTTCCGTAACGAAGGAAGCGGCTAAATATTTCAGCGGCGTTTCCTATAACGATCTTGTCACTCTGCTTTTTGACCCGAATATGAACGTCGCGGCGGTATATCCGGCGCAAAAGCTACAATTTGAACAAATCGGGATTCTTTCTTCGCTTAACGACTCCGGGGCAAAGGTTACGCTTATGTCCGGTATAAATGTCGAGCTTCCTGTCGAACTGTCGGCTTACGATTATACAAGGTTCAACGGTGCCAGCGTTCCTACGATTTACAAGCTTGAAGGAAAACTCGTTAAGGTTTTGCAGGACAGGAACGGTAAAATGATCCTGCTGGCGTCTGAAACAAAGCAGTATGTGTCGGGGGACTGGAATATTTCAGCGGGTACGCTGGGCGCGGCGAAGGTCCTTTCGGGAGTCAGGGTGTTCGAGCAGGTGGACCCGAGCGCCCCGATAATTGAGGTGTCAGCAAGCGATATACATATTCCGGTTGTGAAAAGCGACAACATCAGGAGGATATTTACCGATTACGCGGGAAGAGTTACGCACATAATACTTGGAGACGTAACCGGAAACGGTTATGAATACGGTATTTTTGCCGCCGGGAATGATTCTTCCGGCAATACGGTCACTTTACAGCAGAGCGGAGGCACCAAATCGTATTATTCGGAAAAGAACGGAGGCAATATAGGCACTCCCGGAGAAGTAGCCAAGGGAATGGAAAATATGAAGTGCTACACAAATCTGCCCTGCAAGCTTCTTAAATTTATGGGAACGGTTACACTCGGCGATTTTGACGGCGCGAAGGGCGTTACCGTGTCCGACGGGTATATAAAGCTTTCCGACGACGTTCAGGTTTATTCCTCGGAGCAAAAGAAATTCCTTACGCTTTCGGAAGCAAAGGCAAATTTCACAAGCTTCGGTATTTATTCTGACAGAGGACTGTCGGAAGGCGGTAAAGTAAGAATTATACTGGTAAAATGAGTTGACATTTACCGAAAACTAAATATAATATATAATAATTCCAAAACAGCAAAAGGCGATGCTGGGGAGGAGTACGCATATTCAGGAGCGCAGAGAGGGAACGGAGGGTGTAAGTTCCCGTGCCGGATATTGCGGAAGGTAGCCCCGAAGCCGCAAACCGAAAAATTTAAGTAGGCTTTGCCGGAATCCCTCCGTTAAAGGGGAGCGGGATGCTTAAGCGTCCTTTTGAGCGCGTGCATTGCACGAAAATTGGGTGGTACCGCGGAGTTTAACTTCGTCCTTTACTAAAAGGACGAAGTTTTTTTATTTTTGAAAAGGGGATGGCTTATATGGCAAAAGAACTGCCTAAAACTTATGATCCGCACGGCCTTGAAGACGAGCTTTACGATTTCTGGCAAAAAAACGGTTATTTCAAAGCGGAGGCTGACGCCTCCAAAACGCCGTTTTCCATTGTGATTCCGCCGCCGAATGTTACGGGGCAGCTGCATATGGGCCATGCGTTCGACGAAACGCTTCAGGATATACTGATCCGAACAAAAAGAATGCAGGGATACGCGTCGCTATGGGTGCCGGGCACGGATCACGCCGGGATAGCGACGCAGATTAAGGTCGAGGAAGCGCTCAGGAAGGAAGAAGGCATAACCCGCTACGATCTCGGCCGCGAAAAGTTTCTGGAGCGCGTCTGGGACTGGAAACAGAAATACGGCAGCCGCATAATAGAACAGCTTAAAAAGCTCGGATCGTCCTGCGACTGGAGCCGCGAGCGTTTCACTATGGACGAGGGCTGCTCAAAGGCGGTCAGAGAAGTGTTTGTCAGCCTTTACGAGAAAGGCCTTATATACAGGGGCAGCCGAATTATAAACTGGTGCCCGAACTGCATAACGGCGCTCTCGGACGCCGAGGTCGAATATAACGAGCAGGATTCGCACCTCTGGCATATAAAATACCCGATAGAGGGCAGCGACGAGTTCTTGGTAGTCGCGACGACAAGGCCCGAAACCATGCTTGGCGATACTGGCATCGCGGTCAATCCCAACGACAAGCGCTATGCGCATCTGATCGGCAAATACGCCATACTTCCGCTTGTGGGACGCAAAATTCCGATTTTTGCAGACGACTATGTCGAAATGGAGTTCGGAACGGGCTGCGTGAAGGTGACCCCATGCCACGACCCGAACGATTTTGATATGGGTAAGCGCCACAATCTGGATTTCATCCTTGTCCTTGACGGAAACGCGAAAATAAACGAAAACGGCGGAAAATATCAGGGACTTGACCGTTTTGAAGCGCGAAAGGCCATAGTGCGCGACCTTCAGGCGCAGGGCATGCTTGTTAAAATCGAGGATTACAGCCATAATGTCGGCGCGTGCTACCGCTGCGGCACGACCGTTGAGCCGTTAACGTCGGCGCAGTGGTTCGTTAAAATGGAGCCGCTGGCAAAGGCCGCAATCGACGTTGTCAAAGACCACACGGTGCAGTTTGTGCCCGACCGCTTTTCAAAAACCTATACGAACTGGATGGAAAACGTGCACGACTGGTGCATTTCACGCCAGCTTTGGTGGGGGCACAGAATTCCGGCCTGGTACTGCGAAGACTGCGGAGAGATAACGGTCAGCCGCGAGGACGCGGTCTGCTGTTCGAAATGCGGGTCCAAAAAAATTAAACAGGATGAGGACGTGCTCGACACATGGTTTTCCTCGGCGCTATGGCCGTTTTCGACCCTCGGATGGCCGGATAAAACGGCGGACCTCGATTTCTTTTACCCGACAAGCGTGCTTGTTACGGGCTACGACATTATTTTCTTCTGGGTTGCCCGCATGATTTTCTCGGGCATGGAGCATATGAAAAAAGAACCATTCAAGACGGTGTTCATTCACGGGCTTGTGCGCGACGCACAGGGAAGAAAAATGTCGAAGTCGCTCGGAAACGGCATAGATCCCCTTGAGATCATAGATAAGTACGGCGCCGACGCGCTGCGCTTTACACTGGCGACCGGAAACAGTCCCGGAAACGATATGCGTTTTTCGACCGAAAGGGTGGAGGCGAGCCGGAACTTCTGCAATAAGATTTACAACGCGTCCCGATTCGTGCAGATGAATCTGACGGACGGTCAAATTTCGGGGCTGCCCGAAAAGCTCGAGCTCGAGGATAAATGGATTGTTTCGAAGCTTAACTCACTTGTCAGGGAAGTAACCGAGAATATCGACAGATTCGAACTCGGGATAGCGGCGCAGAAGCTGAACGATTTTATTTGGGACGATTTCTGCGACTGGTATATAGAAATTTCAAAGCTGAGGCTTCAGAATAAAGAAAAGAGTATGCAGGCCCAAAGAGTTCTCTGCTACGTTCTTTCGAATACGATGAAGCTCCTGCATCCGTTCATGCCGTTTATCACGGAGGCGATCTGGCAGGCCCTGCCGCATTCGGGCGAGTCTATTATGATTTCCGAATGGCCCAAATACGACGAATCGCTGTCCTACCCAGACGAGGAGGCTTCGATGGAGCTCCTGATGCGCGCGATCAAGGCTGTCCGCAACCGCCGCGCGGAAATGAACGTTCCTGTATCGAAAAAATCAAGCCTTATCATCGTTACCGACCGAATGAGCGATTTTTCGGCGGGAAAGAGCTTTATGACGAAGCTTGCCTACGCAAGCTCGATAGAAATCCAAAGCGAGCCGCCGGCCGATCTGTCGAAAATGGTTTCGGTCGTTACGGAGGGCGCTCAGATCCTGATGCCGCTTTCCGAGCTTGTCGATTTTGACGCGGAGCTTAAAAGGCTTGAAAAAGAAAGAGCCGAAGCTCTTGCGAATATCGAACGCGTTTCCGCTAAGCTTAAAAACGAGAGCTTTATTAACAAAGCTCCGGCGTCTGTCGTCGAAATGGAAAGAGAACGGTTAAATAAGCTGAATGCGCTGCTTGCAAAGCTCGGCGAGAGCATAAAGGGGCTGAAAAGCTGATGACGTATGAACAGGCGAGGAGTTATTTGGATAAAGCTCTTCGCTTCGGATCAAAGGCCGGTCTTGGGAGAATTAGCGCCCTTTTAAGTTCAATCGGAAACCCGCAGGATAAGCTTAAATACGTCCATATCGCCGGAACTAACGGCAAGGGCAGCACGAGCGCGATGCTCGCATCCGTGTTAAAGTACGCGGGCTACAAAACGGGCCTTTATATATCGCCCTACGTCGAGGATTTTTTGGAAAGAATCCAGCTTGACGGTGCGAAGATTACGGAAGAGGATTTTTCTTTTCACTTATCGAGGCTTGTCCCGCATATAGAAAAGCTCTGCGGCGCGGGGCTTGAACCGCTTAACCAATTTGAAATAATAACGGCGGTTGCCTTTGATTACTTCGCTTGTAAAGGCTGCGACTTTGTCAGCCTTGAAGTTGGCCTAGGCGGGCGCTTCGATGCAACGAACGTTATAAAAGCTCCCGAAGCGGCTGTGATATGTTCATTATCCGAGGATCATACGGAATACCTCGGCGATACGTTAGAGCAGATTGCGGCTGAAAAATGCGGCATTATAAAAGAGGGCTCGGACGTTTTAGCATACGCAAACAATCCATTAACCGCGCAAAGAATAATAAACGAAGCCTGCTTGGAGAAAAAAGCCTGCCTGACGGTTCCGGACACGACGAAGCTTACGGTTTTGAGCCGAGATATAAGCGGCTCAAAAATCCGGTACGGCAGTTTGGAGGTTTTTGTACCCCTCGCCGGAGAGCATCAGATATTAAACGCCCTGTCGGTTATTGAAGCGGGCAGAGCCCTCAGAAAACGAGGCTTTTGCATCACCGACGGGAATATAGCTGATGGGATCAGGGAGACTAAGTTCCCGGCGCGGCTTGAGACCGTAAGGCAAGAACCGCTCTGCGTAATCGACGGCGCGCATAACCGCGGCGGGATAACGGCGCTTTCATCCGAGATCGACTGCCTTTTCAGCGGAAAACGTCTGATTTCGGTTATGGGCATGCTGAAAGACAAGGAATACGCCTTTTGCATTCCGCAGATAGCAATGCGCTCGGATGTTTTTATCGCGACCTCGCCGGAGACCCCGCGCGCCTTGGAAGCGGGCTCCGCCGCGTCAATCGCCGAGAAACATTGCCAAAATGTATACCGGGTGCCTGAAATTAACGACGCGGTGGCGCTTGCTCTTAGTAAAGCCAAAAATGACGACGTGATACTAGTCTGCGGCTCTCTTTACATGCTGGGACAGGCTAAAAGAAAGCTGATGGAAAAATAAACCATAAAGTGCCATAAAAGGACAAGCATATAAAAGTATAATGACCGTGTGCAAAGCTGCGCACGGTCTTTTTTATTTTTTATTCGAGAGGAATGAGGTATCTGTATGCCGATCAGTCATAGAAAAATCGAAGAAGGAATAGTGGTCGAATATTCCGGAGAGCTCGGACATCATGAAGCCAAGGAAACCATGCGTTACCTTGAGAATATCATAGATCTGTATGCTCCGAGGAGGCTGATTTTTGATCTGAGCAAACTGACGTTTATGGATTCGTCGGGGATCGCCGTCGTTATGTGCGGATACAGAAACATGCGCGACATAGGAGCTTCTTTTTTTCT
>JAUZPW010000107.1 GCA_030705725.1 Bacillota bacterium | reverse complement strand
TAGAACTAAAGTATTAATAATATATTAAATTGCCGTCCTTTACTCCCATAATGTTGCGTAATCGATCTTTTTTTCCCTTATCAGATCAAAAAAACCGCCCAGCAGCGAAGCGCATTCCTCCCCGAGTATCCCGCCGACTATCGCTGGCTTGAAACGGAAGTTTTCCTCAAACAGATTAAGCACTCCTCCGCAGGCGCCGAGACGCCTGTCGCGCGCCCCGAAATAAATTTTCGGAATTCTCGCGTTTAAGATAGCGCCCGCGCACATCGGGCAGGGTTCGAGCGTCACGTAAATTGAGCAGTCACCGAGCCTCCAGCCGCCCGTATTCCGGCACGCCTCGTCGATCGCCGCGATTTCGGCGTGCAAAAGCGCGTTTTTCCCGCTTTCCCGGAGGTTTCTTCCTTTTCCGATTATCTCCCCGTCCCTGACTATAACGCAGCCGACGGGCACCTCGCCAAGGGACAGCGCCTCGCGCGCGAGCGCGAGCGCCTCTTTCATATAAAGCTCGCTTTTATCCGTTCCCTTCGCCTCCCTCGGCCAGGTTTTTAAGCAAAACCGCCTTATAGTCGTTAAATTCGGGCGATGTAAGGAGCTCGCAGCCCCTCGGCCTTTTGAGCCCGATTTCCACGCAGCATTTTACCCTCGCCGGACGCGGGGTCAAAACGTAAACCCTGTCCGACAGAAAAACAGCCTCGTCGACGGAATGCGTAACAAGCAAAATCGTGCGTTTTTCCCTCTCCAGGACCTCCATAAGCCATTCCTGCATGCGTTCGCGGTTAATCGCGTCGAGCGCCGCGAACGGCTCGTCCAAAAGCATGATCCTCCCGCTCGAAAGCATCGTCCTGAAAAAAGCCGCCCTCTGCCGCATCCCGCCCGAAAGCTCCGAGGGCCAGGCGTTTTCAAACCCGGAAAGCCCGTAAAGCGAGCTTTCGCTCATAACACGTTCTTTGGCCAAAAACCTCGGAACGCCCTTTATCCTGAGCGGCAGGGCGATGTTTTCCCACACGCGTTTCCAGTCCATCAAAAGGTCCGACTGCGGCATATAAGAAAAATCCCCGGGTTTCGCCTGAATATTGTCTAAAGTCACCGTTCCCCCGCTTTTTTCCTCGGTGCCGCAAAGCAGGTTGAATATCGTGCTTTTGCCGCAGCCCGACGGGCCGATGATCGAAACGAACTCCTCGCGCGAGACCTCCATGTTTATATTGTCGAGAACCTCGAGGCGGCCCGCTTCGCCGTAGTTTTCGTATATTTTGCTGAGCTCCCGGATTTCAAGCAAGCCTTAATCCCCCGCATTCCCCCGCCGGTTTAATCCGGCAGAAAGTCGTTTGTAGCCATTTTATCATATTTCGGCGTCTCTGTAATCACTCCGTTGTCATAGAGCCATTTCGAATACCGGTCCCAGACCTCTGGCTTTTGCTCGCCCCAGCGCTTAGCGTCGTCGCGGTATCTCGGCGAAAGCCATTCCTGGCTTTTCTTGACAAGCGCCGGGTCAAGCTCCGGAGCGGCTTTAAGAAGGATCTGCGCCGCCTCCGCGGGGTTTTTCTCGGCGTAACCGTAACCCTTTGAGATCGCTCTCATGGCCCTTTTAATAAGCTCGGGGTTTTTCCCGATCAGCTCGCGGTTTGTGACTATGACCGGCGTATAATAATCGAGCCTTTTGTCTAAATCCTTAAGAAAAATAAAGTTCACGGGCTTTCCGGTAATTTCCGCGGCGATGCCGTCCCAGGCGTAGTAAACCCACTGGAAATCGGCGTCCCGCTGGGTAGTCGTGAAGAAGTCGGCGGTGCCTGTCGTGACTATCTTTAGCTTTGAAAAGTCCGCGCCCGCGCTTTTCATAATGGTTTTAAGCACGAGCTCCTCCGTCTCCGAGCCCCAGCCCGCGTAGGTTTTCCCCTCGAAATCCTTCGGAGATTTGATATTTTTCGCGGCGGGGGACGCCAGCGCCGACGTGTTGTGCTGGATAACCGCTGCAAGCGAAACGAGCGGTATTCCCTGAACCGCCGAAGTCGTCACGCTCTCCTGATAAGAAAAACCGAGCTGGCATTCCCCGGAAGCGACAAGCGCGTCCGCCGTCGACTGGCCGGGCTGAATTATCTCGGCGTCTAAGCCCTCTTCTTTGAAATACCCCTGATCCTGAGCGACGTAAACTCCCGTATGGTTCGTATTCGGCGTCCAGTCGAGCGTTATCTTTATTTTCTGAAGCTTTTGAGGCTGTTTTTTCTGTTTCGCGCAGGATGTCATAAGCCCAGCCGCCAAAACCGCGGCGAGGGCCAGCGCAATCACTCTTTTTCCGATTTTCATAAAAACTTCCCTTATCAATTTTTAATAATCTGCCGTCTTTCTTTTCCACGGCAGGGCCGCGCATTCTAATAGCTCCGTAAGCCCATATAGAGCAAGGCTTATAAATACCACAATAAAAATCGACGAAAACAGCATGTCCGCTCTGTGCGAGCTTATCGCTCTCGTCATAAATATGCCGAGTCCGGCTTCCGCGCCCAGCCATTCCCCGATAACCGCGCCCATAACGCTGTAAGTCGCCGCCATGCGGATTCCCGCGAAAATCAGCGGTGCCGCCGACGGGAGGCTTACCTCAGTGAAAATCCGCAGATCGTTCGCTCCCATCGTTCTCAGAAGGCTTACCATCCCGGGGTCCGTCGCCTTAAAGCCCGAAAGAGCGCTCACCGTGACCGGGAAAAAACAAACCAAAACCACAATCCCGATTTTAGGCCCGATCCCAATCCCGAACCAAACCAAAATAAGCGGAGCCAGCGCAATGATCGGAACCGTCTGCGAAATCACGATAAGCGGAGACGCCGCGCGTTCCGCCAAGGGGAACCGGTACATAAAGACCGCCGCCAGAACTCCCAGAATAACCGACAGAATCAGTCCCGCAAGCGCTTCTCTCAAGGTGTAGGACGTGTGCATCAGCAAAAGGCCGCGCTTTTCCCAGAAAACCTTCATAATTCTCAATGGTGCCGGAAGGATGTACGTTTCCACCTTCATGGCGCGGCAAATAATTTCCCAAACGGCCAGAAATAAGAAAACGGCCAGAAAGGGCGCCGCCTTAGCGGTATTTTGCCGTTTTTTCATCGATCGTCACGCCCTTCGGGGAATAATCGATCTTCACGACCGAAATAACCCGGTCCGCGCCGTCCCGGACGCAAATATCCTGAGCCTCCCTGACTATTTCGAGAAGCTCCGGAAGCTCTCCTTCCATAGTTGTTTCCATGGGCCCCACGACATACTTGACGCCGGACCTGATTATATGCTCGATCACCTTGTCCACCGTGCCGTAAATATCGCTCGTACCCTTCGGTATCACCTGAAGGCTGACATTGCATAACGCCACTTAAATCCATCTCCCAAATAAAAAATACCGCCGGAAATCCGGCGGTAAAAATACAAAGCATCTCTCCCTACGCCGGAATTATCCGTATCAGGTTAAAGGGTCGAAAGCTCGTGCTTTCCTCTCAGCCGGCAATACCAGCTCCCCCGTTAAATTGTATTAACATAATACAGCGCCGGCGCGGTTAATGCAAGGGCAATTAAGAGATTTTGCTATTATTTTTTGTCCCGCCGCGGCGCTTATTCCGAAATTATGCCTTATAAAAGTCCAAAATATGCCAAATCCGCTTACAGCTCGATCACGCCGTAAAAATCCTTGAGATAGGTCAAATAATTTTCGTCTATATCGCAGCTTTCACTGTCGAAAAACGCCCTGCCGTTATATGCTTTAAGCGCCGCCTCCAGAATTTCCGGGTTAAGCGGGCAAAAGCAGACCGGCCGGTTGATCATGTACTGGTACTGATCCAGAATGTCGACGTCGTACGCGCTTCCGACCGTAATTTTCAGGCCGCCGCCCTCTTCCTCCGCCTCGAGGATCTTCTCCGGGAAATCCGGCCCGCACCCGATTTCCTGCTGAAAATCCGCGGCGGCGTCGAGAAAGAAAGCCTCGTTGTTCGAAGCCGCCAAAATAAGCTCCGGGTCCCTCTTATAGAAAGACGGCCGGTTTAAGCTCTCGACAAAAGACAGCGAGCAGATGCCTGCCCCCGCGTCGCTTTCGAAAAGGCCGATCTGCGGAAAGGCGTCCGACAGCTCCCTCGCCCTGCGCCCGCTTGCCAGAAGCGGGATCCGCGCGTAAGGCGCCACGCGCGAAAAAACGTCGGCCATTTCCGCATATCCCGCATTTTCCATCGTAAGCCCGAAAGCCGAAGCGCCCATTCCCTCGGCTATAACATAAAGTGCCATAGCGTCGCTGCCGAACTCCGAGACACCCTCGTCGTTTACCTCGAAGCTTATAACAGCGGGACCGGAAAAGGTTTTTCTCGCGGCAAGAATCGCCGCTCTTGCCTCGCGCAGAGATTTCGGCGATCTGATGTAATAAAAATCCGCGCCCTCTTTTCCCAGAGCTTTCATTTTCTTCTTGTACCGCAGAATAAGCTCGGAAATTTTACATTCGCGGTCTGCCGCAAGCCCGGCTAAGGCGCCCTTTTTTCTTTGGCCCGAAGCGGAGAGCGCAATTATCCCGCTGCATAATCGGTCGGGGTCGCTGTCGTCCCGGTCGCTTTTTTCTCGCTGCGCCGCGCCGTCCCCGCTTTCGGGGCAAATAACCGCGGGCAGCTCGAAAGGCAGAGGTTTCATAAAATTCTCAACTCCTAAAATTAATACTTTTTTATTTTTTATTTATGTAGTTTCCGTTTTCGTCCACGACATACAAAAGGCCTTTTTTTGCGTCCTCGCGCGCAAGCTCGAGAGCCTTGTTGTACTGCGCGTCCATGGTTACCTTGGTTTTTGCGAGCTCCGCGATCCTTTGCCCGAGAAGCGAAATGGTTCCCGTCGAGCAGTAGCCCTGCTCCGGCAGCGCGTTCGCCCTGCGAAACGCGTTCACGGCTTTAAGCGTAGCCTGATTAAAGTTTTTGTCGGGCGTTTCCGAAAAATACCCGAGTATTTTAAGCCTCTGCTCAATCGCCAGCGTGCGGTCGGAGCAATGCGTCAGATAAACGCCCTTGTCCGTCTGCAAAGCCGTGAGGCCGCTTGGGATCGGGTAATCCATCTCGTAATTTTCGACCTCGTAGTCCGGTGCAAGTCCCACGCCGTCGAACGTTTCGCCCCTGGGCAGAATATGCTGCTGTACCGTAAGCACCAGCGTATCTCCGTTTGAAAGACCGAAATGGATCTGCCCGGTCGATTTGCCGTAGGTTTTAGTGCCGACGAGCTTTGCGTAGCCGAGATCCCTAAGCGACCCCGCCATGATTTCGGAAGCGCTGGCGCTGTTCTTATCAACAAGTATATAGATATTATTTAGTTTTATTCCTTTTCCGTTCGATTCGCAGACATAAAGCCCGTTTTTTGCGTTGCGGTTTTTCGCGGCGTATAATTTAACGTCTTTGTCGGGCACCAAAAGGTTCATCATATCTTCGGCCATGCTGACAAGCCCGCCCGGATTGCCTCTTAAATCCAGAATAAGCACCTTCGTGCCTTTTTTCGCAAGCTGCGAAAAGGCCTCGTTGAAGCGGTTTTCGGTGTCCGTTCCGTTGAATATTTTAAGCCGCATATATTCTATACCCGGCTCGACCGTCCGGCTCTCGAAGTTCGGATTGCTGATCTGCGCGCGCTTCATGGTGAAAATTTGCTCTTTGCCGTCTCTCATAACCGTAATCGTAACGGGAGAGCCTTCCGCGCCGCGTATTTTTGCGGCTATTTCGTCGTTTGTGAGCCCGTCTACCGGCTGGCCGTCGATAAGCTTAATTACGTCGCCGGCCTTAAGCCCCGCCTGATCCGCCGGGCTCTGCTGGGTAACATAAGTAATTTCGATGCGCCCGCCGTCC
>JAUZPW010000106.1 GCA_030705725.1 Bacillota bacterium | reverse complement strand
TGGGCCTTGCGATTGCAAAAGACATCGTGAACCTTCACGGCGGCTCGATAAAGGCTGAAAGCGACGATACGCATACCGTGTTTACGGTCTCATTGCCGAACGCCCCCGTACATCCCGCGGCGTCCTAAGCAAAATCTCAGGGGATTCTTAACCGATTCTTAATAAATTAATAACCCGAACTTAAACTCTGCCCCGTCCTCTTGCGATAGAATTGCTGTCGTAAGTTGACGGGGCTTTTTGGAGGGTTAATAATGCTTTTTTTTCTTGACGCCGCCTATTATATATCTTCGGGAATCGCCGCAAGCGTTTTGTTTTTGGCGCTTTCCGAAATAGGTATGCGCGTTCGGAACGAGCGGACAGCCTGGTTTCATAAATTTGCGGTTTTAATCGCGGGGGCGTACCTGAGCGTGGTTTTTTCCGTAACGCTGTCGCCGGGTTCCGCCGTTTCTCCGCCGCATTTCGGCAGCAGGTTTAATTTGGTGCCGTTTAAGGCGCTGGCGGCGGCTTTCACGCAGCCGTGGAATTTGTGGGGGAATATAATTCTTTTTGTGCCGTTCGGGATACTTTTGGTCATGCTTTTCAATATTTGCCAGAAGCTCCCCCGAGCGCTGCTCGCGGGGGCCGGAATTTCCCTGCTGATTGAGCTTTTACAGCTTTTCGGCCCAAGAAGCACGGATATCGACGACGTGCTTCTTAACACTTTGGGAACGCTTTTCGGGTACTTAGCGGGCAAGCTAATTTTGTTTTTTGCCCCGCCGCTCCGAAAAAAAATCGGCGTTTATAAAAAAACGGATGGGAAATATTTAAGGAAGCGCCGTGACGCCGGAGGCATAACCGTTCTCGCTTTTTTTGTTTTGGTTTCGGTTTTTATCACGGGTTTTACCCGTGCAAGAAAAGAATTTCGCGCGCCCGGAATAATCTCCGAAGTTAAATCGGTCGCCGCTCCTCCAAGCGAAGCCGCAAAGCCTAAAATACGTTACGTGCAAATCAGCGCCAAAGCCGCTTATCTGTGGGATGTCGGCTCGGACACCGCGCTTTATGAAAAAGACAGCCGCCTGCGGATCGCCCCGGCAAGCACGGCCAAAATGCTGACGGCCTTGACCGCTTTGAAATATTGCGGCGTGGACGAAAAGGTTACGGTCGGAGAGGAAGTAAATATGATCGCCGAAAACGCCTCCCGCGCGTGGCTCCGCCCCGGAAACGAGCTGACGGTCCGTCAGCTTTTGGACGCCCTCCTGCTCCCGTCCGGAAACGACGCCGCTTACGCGCTGGCTGTTTACGGAGGCAGAAAAATCCGCGGCGACGGTATTTCCGCGAGCAAAGCCATAGCGGCCTTTGTTAAAGCTATGAACGAAAAAGCGGTCGATATAGGCGCCGAAGATTCTAACTTCGTAAGCACCGATGGTTACGACGCCGACGGCCAGTATACGACGGCGCGCGATCTGGCCCTGATCGCCGGGGAATTCCTGAAATCGGACGTCCTTAGGGACATTGCCGGAAAGTATAAGATCTCAGACGTTTGGCCGGGCGGCCATGAGGTAACCTATTATAACACCAACGAGCTTATCAATCCCGACAGCCCGTTTTATTATAAGGCCGCGTCCGGGCTTAAAACCGGAAGCAGCAAAGCCGCCGGCAGCTGCCTCGTCTCCTGCGCTTATATCGATAAGGAATTATACATCTGCGTGGTGATGGGCAGCACCGACGACGGCAGATGGAGTGACAGCCTCGCGCTGTATCGCGCCGTTTCCCGCTGACCGCCCGCAATCGCGGCTATAAGGTTTTTGATTTGTTCAGCAGACATTAATCAAAATCACATGTTCGACATATTTTTCATAGCATGGTAATAATTCAAATACTGAAATCTTGAAAAAGGAGTATTCGAATATGTTGATTAACAATAAATTGTATAATTTTTATTTTATAAATGAGCTGCGAAAGAAAACCGATGAAGACGTGATCCTGTTCGGAATAGACGGGATGTCCTATTACGGCAGGCTAACTGACGTCGATTGCAATGACAGCGCCATATTGCGCCCCGCTTTGTTGTCCTCCACAAACCTTGTCGAGATCCAAAACCCGGCCGAGGTTGCGGCGGTTGAAAATACCGTAAAAGTCGACCTTTCCAACATTATCGGCTTCGGCTATAACATTACGGCCGACCCGTTCGTTCTGCCCGACGAGAATGAAGAGGATGTGACGACTGAAGGAAATACCGCCCCCGCCCCGGATAATGAAACCGAAAATGTTTTTAGCGGCAATGAATGCGGCGAAAAGAAATATAGGCTGATTTCCTATTTTACTTTGGGCGGCTTTGTGTTCGCGGGTAAAATACTGGACGTCCGGCAAAACGCCGTAAGGCTCACCGGGGAATATATTTTTGCTCCCGGCGGAGACGGCAGCACTCTGTTTTCCATCAACAGGATTGTGGTAAACTTGAAAGCTTCAACCGCTGTCGGCTCATAAAACGGAAACGGAGGAAAATATATGCCTCTACTCAATGAAATGACGGATAGGCTCAGAGCGCGAATTGACGCCGCCCAGACTCCGTACGACCATTTTGTTTACTTCGCCGACGTTCATTATAAATCCGGTACGTCTAATTCCGGCTTCGAGAAAATATTAAATCGGATAAGCCAAGAGAAAGACGGCACGCTGTTTATCCTGATCGGAGGCGATATGATAGACAGCGGAAGCGTTGCAAATTATACAGCGTTTATTGAAAGATGCAATGCCTTCTTTAATCAGACGGGCATCCCTGTGATCCCCACAATGGGAAACCATGAGTTTTACGGCGTTAACGCGAATGTAGACGAGATAAGCAGATATAAGCAATATATGGGTGAAATCAATTTCCCGCTCTCGATTCCCGGCAGAGGGCTGGGAGATTCGGTCTCGGTAGTGGCCTTTAACGACGCCAAACCGCACAAACTGGAGAAAATAATTTATCCCAATATTTCTCAAAGCTGCGTAAACAGATCAAACACCAAACACCTTTTTTATTTTCCGCATAACTATATCCGGTTAAGCGCGCTGGCTCCGGAAAAATACAGCCATTTTCCCGATTACCTGAACAGCGCGGGTGCCGCCAGCAATCACATCCTGGTGACCATGCACGTGCCGCCGAGAAAGAATCCGCTGGAGAATATGCTAGATACGTTTATCCGGAATGAATACAGCCATTGCCTTTTAGTTAATCCCGTAATCTCGCTCAGCGCTTTGCAGTCCTACTACCGGAACCTGTGGATGTTGGTTCACGGGAACAGCACCGCCGATAAAAACGATTCCACCCAGTGGTTTGTGGATGAAATAAAGAACAGAAGCAAAGTGGAGCTTATCTTGATGGGGCATGTCCACACTTATTACACGTTTGCTTTGACCGAGGCAAATCATAATCTGCAGATGGTCATTTCGGGAGGCGGCGGCAATAACTCGGCTCAGACCTATGACAACGCACAGCCGGTTACAAAGTATCATTATATTCGGGTACGTTATGACGCGGCCCTGAATAGGTTTATAACCAGTAAAGTCGACGTGGGAAACTGATAACCGTTTTTTTTCGGTGTGTTAAAACAAAAAGGGGGCCGCCCTGCAAAAAAGCAGACCGCCCCCTTGGCTTTTGCAAAGAAAACTGCCCGCTAAATTCGGCGCTGCCCGTCGATCATAGCGCCGATACGTTCGTCGATCCGTATCTGGTTCTCTTTCGAAAGTTTTCTGTATTTTATAATGATCTCCGCTTCCTTCGGCGTGAACCTGTCCGCGGAATAAGGATTCTTGATGCTTGACAGGCCCAGAAGGTAGTCCACGCTGACATGAAAAATCTCCGCTATTTTAATAAGCGTAGCTATGCTTGGCTGCGAAACGTTTTTTTCATACTTTGAAATAGCATTAGGTTTCAAATTAAGTTGCTGGGCCAAATCTTTTTGCTTTACATTATTTTCTTCCCGCAAATCGCGCAGCCGTATAGAAAAGTCCATATCAAGCAACATCCTGTCCCTTTTTAAGATACTTATAGAATATAGTTGCTCGAAAAGGAAGTCATAATTATACCCTAGAAAGGATATTTTGCTTGATAATCCCTTTAGGGGGATTTATAATATCCTTATATAGTAGTTTGAGGTGAAAAAATGGCTTTTCAGGAGAGTACATGTACTATCAGCGGTATGCGCCCCCATAAATTACCGGGGAAATTTGATCTTTCAGGCTTATTAAGCAGATTGGAGGAAGAGATCCGTAAAACCGTCTTGCAAGGCTGCGACACATTCCAAACAGGCATGGCTATGGGCGTGGATATCTGGGCGGCGGAAATAATAATAAAGCTCAAGTCGGAATACCCCCGTATACGCCTGATTTGTTGCCTTCCGTGCGAAACGCAGGCTGATAATTGGCCGGACGAATGGAGAGAAAAATACTTTGACACGCTCGTCAAAGCCGACGAGGTCGTCTGCCTGCAGAAACATTATACGGCCGGGTGCATGCAGCGGCGTAACCGCGCAATGATAGGTAACTCTTCCCGCCTGATCGCCGTCCATGATAAAATCTCCGCCGGCGGCACCGCCCAAACTATTAATTACGCAAAAACAAAGGGCTTAAAAGTCTTTATCGTCAATCCTTAGAGGGCAAAGGACAAGGGGACGGTTCATCTGTCTTAGGTCTTTGCAGATAAACGGATTAAATAACGTTTTTTTATGAAGACAGATCAACCGTCTCCTTGTCCTCCCTGAATTTAATATGTTACGAAAATGGGTATAATTGACTCGTTTTCAAATAATAGAAAAAATCAAAGGCTTCTCAAGCTTTAACTTCTACTGTCTATTTGATATAATAGTCCGGCAAAAACAATAAAAAGTACACACCGTTTTGAAAGGGAATGTAACAGTGCCGCTTAAGACGGTGGTTAACATAAGCTGCTATAGAGCTTTTACAACTGATTAAATTTATTGAAGGATGTTTCGCTTAATGGAAAACCTCACAAATGAAGTAAAACGAAGAAAAACTTTCGCAATAATATCCCACCCCGATGCCGGAAAAACGACCATGACCGAAAAATTGCTGCTCTATGGCGGGGCCATAAGGTTGGCGGGAACTGTCAAAGGCAACAAAGCGAAAAAGTATGCCGTATCCGACTGGATGGAAATTGAAAAGCAGAGGGGCATATCCGTCACTTCAAGTGTAATGAATTTTGACTATAACGGGTACCGGATCAATATCCTTGACACGCCGGGACATCAGGATTTCAGCGAGGATACCTATAGAACCCTGACGGCGGCGGACAGCGTCGTTATGCTGATTGACGGAGCTAAGGGTGTCGAGGAACAGACAAAGAAACTGTTTCATGTTTGCAGAATGCGCGGAATACCTATTTTCACTTTTATAAACAAACTGGACAGGGCGTGTAAAAATCCTTTTGATTTGATGGAAGAAATCGAAAACATACTCGGCATCCGTTCCTATCCTATGAACTGGCCGATCGGCGTCGACGGCGACTTTAAGGGCGTATATAACCGCAAGCTTTCACAGATAGAGCTGTTTGAAGCGGGAAATCACGGCCAGAGTATGAACGCGCTGCAAGCGGGCAGCATAGACGACGAGCGCTTAAAAAACCTTTTGGGCGACCATCTTTATCATCAGTTAAGGGAAGACATCGATCTGCTGGATATCGCCGGAGATTATTTTGATCTTGAAAAGGTCAAAAGCGGCGAGCTTACTCCGATGTTTTTCGGAAGTGCCATGACGAATTTCGGCATACAGCCGTTTCTGGAAGAATTTATCGACATGGCCCCCTCGCCCGGAAAAAGAACATGCAGCGACGGATTGATATGTCCTGATGAGC
>JAUZPW010000105.1 GCA_030705725.1 Bacillota bacterium | reverse complement strand
CGTTTCGCTGGCCATTTTGAGGGTATCGTTCTGAAACAGATACAGTTTCGCGGCAAAACGGTTCGTTTTGGCTTCCTTTACAACGGTAACGATTTCATCTGTTCCGTCCTGGTCTATATCGTCTATAAGAAGATTTGAATATTCCGAATCAAGCATGGCCCTTAGACGGCCGTTTTCATAGCTGTACACGGTCATTCCGAGCTCGGAAGCCCCGAGCCTCCACGAAACCAGTATGCTGCGGCCGCCGCTCGAATCCGAGCGCGGGTAAGAGATGGATTCAATGCTGTCGCCGTGTCCCTCTATATAGCCGACCTCGGAGTATGAACCGCCTTCTTTTTTATGGACGTAAACGCGGAACTGGCCTGAGGAATCTGAGAGCCTGAAGAGGGAAATAGCCTCTGCTTCGCCGTCTCCGTCAAGATCGACAAGCTGGATCGGCGCCTGATTTTTGCCGCTGACAGGCGAAGTCAGCCCGGCACCAGACTGCCCGATTTTATCGAGGTTCTTCTGAAGAGCCAGATAATCGCTGGGCGGCTTGGGCAGGCTTAAAAGATCGTCGCCGCTTTTTAATATACATCCAGACAGCGAAACGGCGATTATTAAAACAATGAAAACGGCGGTTAGCTTTTTCATGTACGGCTCCAAAATTATTACTATACTAAGGATAACCATATAATATTATCATAAAAACGGCTGATTGAATAGAAAAAAGATTACATGAACGCTTAATTTTATTCACCATCTTGCAGGGTTTAATGAAGGAGGGTATAATTTTTTCTGGAAAAGGGTGGTGTTTTGAAAACACGATGTATGAGCTTATAAAAGATTACGAAGCGGGGGCCGGGCAGACTGACTGCTTCGGAATGCTGCGCCCGTCCGCCTTAATTGAATTTATGCAGGACGCGGCGACGCTCCACGCTGACAGCCTCGGTGTCTCGAGAGAAAACCTGATGCTTAATAACGGCGTTTTCTGGCTTATGGCACGGCAGCGTTATTTTCTTTCGCGTCCCGTTATTTCGAAAGAGAAAGTCACCGTCTCAACCTGGCACCGCAAGACAGCGGGTTACATCTGGTATCGCGATTTTTCATTCTGTATAAACGGGGAGACTGTGGGAGGCGCGAACAGCATCTGGATAGCGGCGGACTGCGTTACTCACAAAATGGTGGATCTGTCCGCGGCGGTCGGGAAGCTCCGCTCGGAGCATCCGGTTAAAAACACCGGCCCCGAAGTAAAAAAGGTAAAGCTTCCCCATGATATGAAGTCCTCGGGCTCGCACAGGGTATGCTACACGGACCTTGACATAAACGGGCACTTAAACAACGTCAAAGCCGCCGACGTTATCTGCAATGTGCTGAACCTCCACGAGCGCATGTCGGGAGGTTATATAAGCGAGCTTCAGATTGATTATCTGAAAGAGAGCAGACCCTGCGACGAAATCGAGTTATTTACGTCGGACGGGGAAGACGCCGCCTACGTTTCGGGCGTCTGCCGCGGGGAACAGAGGTTTGAAGCCCGCATGGTTTTCAGCCGTTTATAAAATGGTTTTCGACCGTTTACAAAATGGGTTGACAAGAAATGGTTCCTGGTATATCCTATTCTAAATATTCTGAAAATGCAAAGGGAGGGATTGCCTTATGAACCAACAGTTTGAAGCAAAGTTTCAAAAAGAGGGGCTTACGTTTGACGACGTGCTTCTGATTCCGGCCAAAAGCGACGTGCTGCCCAGGGAAGTCGATATTTCAACCAGGCTTACTAATAAGGTAGCGCTTAGAATACCGCTGATAAGCGCCGCTATGGACACCGTAACGGAAGCAAAAATGGCGATTGCAATTGCGCGGGAGGGCGGCATCGGGATTATTCATAAGAATATGACGATTAACGAGCAGGTCGACCAGATTGACCGCGTGAAACGTTCCGAAAACGGCGTTATTAACGACCCGTTTTTTTTATCCCCTGACCACACGCTTCAAAACGCCGATGAACTGATGGCAAAATACAGGATTTCGGGCGTTCCGGTCTGTGAAAACGGCAAGCTCGTCGGAATTATCACAAACCGCGATATGAAATTCGAAGACAACCTTTCCAGAAAAATCAGCGAGGTTATGACTACCCGTCTGATCACCGCTCCGGTCGGAACAACGCTTGAGGAGGCAAAAGAACTTCTCCGCAGGCACAAAATCGAAAAGCTGCCGCTCGTCGGGGAAAACGGCGAACTGAAAGGGCTTATTACCATAAAAGATATAGAAAAAGCTATCCGGTACCCGAATACGGCAAGAGACCGGCAGGGCAGGCTTTTAGTCGGCGCCGCCATCGGCGTGACGGAGAACATGCTTGAACGCGCGGCCGAGCTGTATAAAGCCGGCGCGGACGTGCTGGTGCTGGATTCGGCGCACGGGCATTCCCAGGGAGTAATGGGCGGAGTCAGGAAAATTAAGGCCGCGCTGCCCGACGCGCAGCTTGTGGTCGGAAATATAGCCACCGCGGAAGCAGCCGAGGAGCTTATAGCGGTCGGCGCGGACTGCCTTAAAGTCGGCATAGGCCCAGGCTCCATCTGCACGACCCGCGTAATCGCCGGAGTGGGCGTGCCCCAGATCACGGCAATATACGACGTCGCGTCGGTCGCGAGAAAATACGGTATTCCGGTTATTGCCGACGGCGGAATAAAATATTCGGGGGATATTACAAAAGCGATTGCGGTCGGCGCGGATTCGGTTATGATAGGTTCGCTGTTCGCGGGCTGCGACGAAAGCCCCGGAGACAATGAGATATATCAGGGAAGGCAGTTTAAGGTATACCGCGGGATGGGTTCGCTTTCGGCAATGGCAAAGGGAAGCGGCGATCGCTACTTTCAGGAGGGCTCCAAAAAGCTTGTGCCGGAAGGCGTCGAAGGGCGCGTGCCTTATAAAGGAACAGTTTCGGAAACGATCTACCAGATGATGGGAGGGCTGCGCTCCGGCATGGGAAGCTGCGGCGCCAGAACGATCAATGAGCTTCAGGACAACGGCAGATTTACAAGGATCACGGGCGCAGGTTTAAGGGAGAGCCACCCGCACGACGTTTTTATAACGAAAGAAGCGCCGAACTACTCGGTCAGCCCGTAACATAATATTTTGGCGGCCATAATGCCGCCCTGTGAAAGGAACTTAACGTTAAAATGAGCGAAAACTGTACCCATGATTGCGGCACCTGCGGGGCAAACTGCGGAGAACGGAAAACAGAGAAAACCGATTTCCTTGAAGCGCCGCACATGATGAGCAACATAAAAAAAGTAATTGGGATTGTCAGCGGAAAGGGCGGCGTCGGCAAATCGCTGGTTACCTCCATGCTGGCGGTGCTGATAAACCGGAAAGGCTATAAAACCGCGGTGCTCGACGCCGACATAACCGGCCCATCGATTCCCAAAATGTTCGGGCTTAAAGATAAAGCGGCCGGCGACGAGCTTGGGATTTACCCGGTAAGAACGAAAACCGGCATTGAGGTTATTTCCGTCAACCTTCTTCTGGAGGACGAGACGGCACCCGTTATCTGGCGCGGCCCCGTAATCGCGGGAACCGTAAAACAGTTCTGGACCGACGTCATATGGGGCGACATTGATTTTATGTTCATCGATATGCCGCCGGGAACGGGAGACGTTCCCCTTACCGTATTTCAGTCAGTTCCGGTCGACGGCATCGTCGTCGTGGCGTCTCCGCAGGAGCTTGTGTCCATGATCGTTGAAAAGGCGGTCAAAATGGCGGGCATGATGAACATCCCGGTGCTCGGACTTATTGAAAACATGAGCTATGTCAAGTGTCCCGACTGCGGGAAGGAAATAAAGGTTTTCGGCGAAAGTCGGGTTGAAGAAACGGCAAAGAAATACGGAATTTCGGTGCTCGGTAAGCTGCCTCTTGACGAAAAGCTCGCGGCGGCGGGCGACGCTGGGCTTATGGAGCTCTTTGAAGCAACGTACATTGACGGCGCCGCCGATAAGATCGAGGCAATGATTTAAGGAGATGTTTCTTTTGAGCGAAAGGTCGAAAAGCGCGGGGCTTTACTTCGACAAGGGCTACAACTGCGCTCAGTCGGTGCTTTTATCTTTTGCGGACGAGCTTCCCATATCAAAGGAGGAGGCCGCAAAGCTTGCTTCTTCTTTCGGAGGCGGCATGGCGGGAATGCACGAGGTATGCGGCGCCGTGAGCGCCATGTTCATGGCCATGGGGCTTAAGTCGGGACTTTCCGTTCCGGACGCCGCTGCAAAGGCCGCCCACTATGCAAAGCTTAACAAGCTGGCCGAAGAATTCAAGTCGGATTTCGGCTCGGTTATATGCCGGGACCTTCTTAAGGACAAGGAAGACCCTGCGCGCAGATTGCTGTGCCGGGAATATGTGAAAAGAGCCGCGGAAATTCTTGAGAAAGAAATCTGAGTTGATAAAATAAACCTGTGACTAATAAAAGTCCGCTTTGAAAGCGGACTTTTTCATATAACCGCAAATTTTAACAATAATACTATAAGCTGTCTTTAATTGAGGTGCACCCACAAATTTTTTGAGTGACCGGAATTTCTGAAAAATTAATGTTGTGATAAAGGCAAGGTAGTAGTATTATGGTAAAAATAACGGTAGGCGTCGTTGGCGCGATGGGCGCCGTCGGAACCCGGATGATTAAATGCATCGAGGAATCGAAGCTTGAAGTTTTGGATTTCGTTCCTCTGGACGTTAAGGAGAACGCGGGCAAAAGCGTCAGTTTCAGGGGCACGGACGTTACCGTGCTCGCAGCTGAAAAAGGGAGCTTCAAAGGCATCGACATAGCCCTTTTTTCAGCGGGCGGGGAGGCAAGCGCCGTTCTTGCGCCGATTGCCGCCGAGGAAGGCTGCACGGTTATAGACAACTCAAGCCAATGGAGAATGACGCAGGGCGTGCCTCTTGTCGTTCCCGAGGTCAATTCCCACGCGGCGAAAGCGCACAAGGGAATAATCGCGAACCCGAACTGCTCGACGATTCAGATGCTTGTGGCATTAAAGCCGCTGCACGACCTGTTCCGCATAAGAAGAATCGTCGTTTCAACGTATCAGGCGGTTTCGGGAACCGGGCTCAGGGCCATAAAGGAGCTTGAGGATCAGACAAGGCAGTTCGTAAGGGGCGAGAAGCTGACGCACAGCGTCTATCCCCATCAGATCCTTTTCAACTGCATTCCGCATATTGACGTGTTCATGGATAACGGATTCACAAAGGAAGAAATGAAGATGGTCAACGAGACCAGAAAAATCCTCGAGGACGACGAAATTCTTGTCTGCCCGACGGCGGTGAGGGTACCCGTGTTCCGGGGACACAGCGAATCGATAAACATTGAAACGGAAAAACCGATGCCTTCGGCTGAAGAAATTAAAGATATCCTTGCAAAAGCTCCGGGCGTCGCTGTTTCAGACGACCGAGAAAACGATGTTTATCCTATGCCGGTAGACTGCAGGGACAGGGGAGAAACCTTCGTCGGACGCATCCGCAGGGACCCTACGGTCAAAAACGGACTAAGTTTATGGGTCGTTTCAGACAATCTTATGAAGGGCGCGGCATATAATGCTACGCAGATAGCGGAGCTTCTGTGCGAAAAGGGCTGGATAAGAGGAGAAAAAAGGCAGATTTAAGCGTTGCCCGGTTTTAACACGGCGCAGCAAATGCAAGATATAACCGGTTTAATATTTTATTGTTTCATATGCAAGGGAGAGAACAGCAAAAATGCCGACTGTAGTTTTTAAATTTGGCGGAACATCGGTAAACAGCGCGGAAAAACGGGAGAGAATCATCGAGCTTTCTAAAAGAGAGATCGACAGGGGCAACGGCGTCGTTATGATCGTTTCGGCTATGGGGAGAAGCGGCGAT
>JAUZPW010000104.1 GCA_030705725.1 Bacillota bacterium | reverse complement strand
GCGCCGCGCGGCGTGGGCGTTTTTAGAATAATTGCCTACTTATTTTTTACGGCGGTTTTAATCGCGGCATCCGCCGTTTTGTATAAAAAGCGCCCGTCGGAAGCCGCGGGACATGCGATGGCATTCAGAATCTCAATGCCGATTATAAAATATCCGCTTTTATTGCTAATAGGTCTCGGCGGTGGACTGTTTTTCAAGGCGGCGTCGGGCGGAAGCTGCGGCTGGGCAATTTTCGGTTACATATCGGGCATCGTTTTAATGCACATGGTCGCCCAGACAATTTATTACTTCGACATCAAGGCTGTGTTCAGGAGCTTAAAGCCGCTCGCTGTTTTTTCCGCGCTTTTTGCCGGGCTGATAATGGTCGCGGCTTTCGACCTTACGGGATTCGACAGAAAGCTGCCGGACGCAGGGGATGTCGACGCGGTATCCGTAAGCTTTCACAGGATGTACGGCCTAAACAAAGAGTTGGGGACTATTAATTATGATAACCTTACGGGCCGCGAAAAGGAATCGCTTAGGAGATTTACGCTTCGAAACAGCGAAAGCATAAAATCGGCGGTTTCGCTCGCCTCCTTGGGAATCAGCGAGCTTGACGCAACCCATGACAGAAGTACGGAAGAAGTCGGTCTGGTTTTCAAACTTCGGGACGGGCGTGAATTAAGGCGCATTTACAGTGTTGAATCTGATAAAGCGCTGGCATATATATCTAGAATCTACAATACTGGGGAATATAAGAAAAAGCTATTCGGAGCCTATTCCAAAAAAATATTCGACGCCACGGACCTTTATATCGAAAGCCCGTATTTTTCATCGGGAGATACGGCAATAGCTTCCGTTAAGAACCCCGAAAAAATAAAAGCGTTATATTTCTCATCCGTAGAAGAATTAGAAAGCTTAAAGGCCGAAGAGCTTAAAGATACTGGCCCGAACCTTATATTCAGATTTTCGTGGAGCGAAAAAAACGAAAGCGGAGAATATACTGAGGTAAAGAATGTTTGCATCCCCGTCTACAGCAACGCTCCCAAAACCAACGCGCTGCTTTCGGAATACGGGATTAAAATCCCGGACAGGATCAGCGCCCTGCAAACGGACAGTATAGCAATAAATATAAACGATCCCGGTTCGTTTTATATAGGCAACAATATTGTTGCCGAACGCACAGCGGTAAGTTACGGCAAGGAAAACAGCATTAAGATAACCGATAAAACGGAAATTGCGACAATTCTGCCGCTTGTAGTGCCGCTTGAATTCGAGAGATACAATCCTTTCTTTGAGGAGGACACAGGCGCCAGAGTAACGATCCAGTCGGGTTCTTTTATGAACGGATACAGTCAGGAAGCTTTATTCCCGAAAGGGAAAATACCCGCGTTTGTAATTCAGATGATTAATGAAAAATTAAAGCTTGCCTCATAATAGGTGATTTTTAGGCAATATTAAAATGGGCTGCAGCAATTTTCGTTTTGCTACAGCCCATTTTGGTTTTTTCGCCTCAAAACAATGGACTTTTTGGCAAATGAAAGATATACTGTTATAATACAGACAAAAAGGGAGGACAAGCCTTTGAAGATCCCTTGGGACAAAGAAAAGACAAGCAAAACGATTTCGTATTGTATTGTCGTCTTCTGGGGAGTCCTGATTTATTTTTTATTTGACAGGTCTTCGCTGATTGCCTCAAAAATTTCGTGGTTTTTATCTCTGCTGACTCCTTTTTTTGTAGGGTTCGGCCTGGCCTACTTCCTAAACCCGCTTGTAACGCTGTTTGAAACGAAAGTTCTTAAGTTTTTTGACATCGGGCGTGAGCGTCCAAAGCTCAGGCGCGGGCTCTCAATATTTATATGCCTTATTATTACGATCCTTTTTTTCGTTTTTCTGTTTTTTATGTTTATACCGCAGCTTATAGACAGCATCGTGCAGTTTTTCAACGATTTTCCGACTTACGCGAAACAGCTGACGGAATTTGCTAAAAGCCTGCTCACACGTTATCACATAGATTCCGGCTATATGAAGTCATTGAGCCTGACAACCGACAGAATCATTGAACTAGGCACTAAAATGTTCTCAAACGCAGTGCCCGCGGTGCTGAATTACTCCGCCAGGGCCGCGTCTTTCATAGTGAACATCATTGTCGGAATGGTGATAAGCGTTTATTTTCTGATCGGCAAGGAGACTTTTCTTGCGCAGGTAAAAAAAATCATTTATATTTGGTTCCCGAAACACAGCGCCGACCGCATAATAGAGGTTTCGCAGCTTATTCACAAAACATTTTTGAGCTTTATTATTGGAAAGCTGCTCGATTCGCTTGTTGTAGGAAGCCTTTGTTTTATCGGACTGTTACTGCTTGACATGCCGAACGCGCTGCTTATTGCGGTTATTATAGGCGTTGCGAATATTATACCGTTTTTCGGCCCTTATGCCGGAGCGTTTATATCCACCGTTTTGGTTCTGCTTTTTATTCCTCGGAAAATCATTTGGTTCTGGGCTTTTATATTTATCCTGCAACAGATCGACGCCAATATTATTGACCCGAGAATTTCCGGTAAACAGACCGGCGTTCCGCCTGTATGGGTTATTTTCGCGCTTCTTGTGGGAGGCGGGCTTTTCGGCATCGTCGGACTGTTAATATCGGTTCCCGTATTTGCCGTCATCATCGTGTTATTCAGGGGTTACGCGGAAAAGAAGCTCGAGCAAAAAGGCATGCCTACAAAAACATCGGCTTATTATAGGAAGGGCAAAATCAAGGCTGAAGAAGAGAGGACGGATTAATATGAATAAAATACGCCGCTTTGTTGATTTTTTAATGGACAAGGTTTCGGAGCTTTCCATTTTGGACTTTGCTCTGATGAAAATGGCGCTTATATCATTCGGCGTTATAATCGGGGCGTTCTTTTCCAAATTTTTCAGAAAATTTCAGGCAATTTTCTGGTTTTTTGCAATTTTCTCCTATATCTACCTTATTTACAAGATTTTCTTCCGGGATAAAAACTATTTTAGCCGAAGCTCGTTAAGAATCTGACTCCAGTTTTGAAGTTTTTCTTCAAAACGGTATCGTGCGTTTGCGGGACTTGTGGAAAAAAGCCGCGTATAACGGACGGGGTACGGGACTGATTCCTTGCCGATGAGCTCTGAAAAAAGCCGCTCTGCGGTTCCGCCGTTAAAGAATATATGGACAATACGGCGGTGCTCCGGAAAAAATGAGGTAAAATCGTTCGGGACGGGCTCTTTTATATTGCTGTCGGCAGAGCCTTCGCCCTCGTGGCTCAACAGGACATCCCAAAGAGCGACATCATGACTTAAGAGCAGTTCCTTTTTTATATCGTAATTCTTCGAATACGGTTCGGAAAACATTGCAAACATTATTTTCCAAAAACTGTTTTGCCGGTGTGCGTAATATTCCTGACGCATGCGGGACTCCACGCTCGGAAAGGAGCCCAGCACAAGCACCCTGCAGTTTTCATGGGAAACGGGAGAAAAGCCTTGCATATTTAATACCGTCCTTGCTCAAATTCCAATAATTTTATCACATTTTTTTATAGAATCAATGCTTGTTTGCCGCACAAAAAGGCAATATAATTAATGCAATAAAAATAGGTCAATTATTTAAATGGAGGAAAATAAAATGGCTCAGATCACAAAAGATTCCCTTATCGGGGAGGTTCTGGCGATGGATCCCGGAACCGCAAAATTCTTCTTTGAAATCGGAATGCACTGCCTCGGCTGCCCGTCGGCGCAGGGAGAGAGCATCGAGGAAGCCTGCGAGGTTCACGGCACCGACGTAAACGAGCTGGTTACTAATATTAACAATTATCTGGCTGCGAAATAAAATAGAACCTTTTAAATTAGAGGGTCGGGTGATACCGGCCCTTTTTTCCGGGGAGAATTCCAAATGCCCTATACTGTCAGGATATCAGACAGGCTTCGAAAAATAGCGGATATGGTGGAATTCGGCTCCGATATAATCGATGTCGGAACCGACCACGCCTACCTTCCCGCATACCTTATTCAGAAAGGTATTGCTAAAAGTGTCAAAGCGTCGGATTTAAGGCCCGGCCCTTTGAGAAAAGCGGAATTGACCGTCAGGAAATTCGGGCTGGGCGGAGCTTTAAGCTTGCACCTTTGCCCGGGGCTTTCAGGTTTTACGGCGGAAGATGCCGACACCGTTATTATTGCCGGAATGGGCGGAGAAACAATCGCCGGAATACTTTCGGAAGCGGAATGGACGAAGGACGGGAGACACAGGCTTATCCTTCAGCCGATGACTTCAAACGAAGATCTAAGAGATTTTCTCTTTGATAACGGATATATATTAAGGAACGAAGTCCTCGTTAAAGATGCCGGCAAGCTTTATACCATTCTCGACGCCGCGGGCGGGGACAAAGAAAATGTTAAATATGCGCCTTTTGAACGCTATGCAAGTCGTTCTCTGCTGAAAGAAGAGCTGGCAGGGGAATATCTTGACATTCTCGCCGGAAGGCTTAAGAAAAAAAGAGACGGGATCATGAGTTCGGGCAGTTCGGACCGGACGGAAATATCCTTAACGGACGAAACAATAAACGGGATTTTGGAGTTAAAAGAGGAGTGGAAAAAATGCCGGCAGTAATTGAAATTTTTAACGCATTAAACGAAAAATTACCGATGTCTTATAAAATGGATATCGACAACTGCGGTTTTATGATAGGCAACAGCTATACAAATGTAAAAAAAGCACTGACAGCGCTCGACGTTACTTTACCTGTCGTTGAGGAAGCGAAAAGGGAAAACCGCGAGCTTATTATTTCGCACCATCCGCTGATGTTCCATCCTGCCAAGACCCTGACTGATGAAACCGCGTCCGGCATAGTTATTCAATCGGTAATCAAAAACGGGCTTGCCGTTATTTCGATGCATACAAACGCCGACTGTGCGGAAGGCGGCTTAAACGATCTTTTGGCTGCGAAAATCGGTCTGAAAAACATAAAACCTTTGCAGAGCCTGCTCGGGCGCTGCGGAGAAATTCCCGGTGAAATGTCGGTAACGGGGTTTTTGCATTATCTTAAGGAAACACTGGCTCCGTTTAACGGGGCGCGCTATGTGGACGCGGGGCTGCCCGTCAAGCGATTGGCCATAGCAGGCGGGGCCTGCGACGATTTGCTTTCCGACGCCGTCAAAGCGGGCTGCGACACTTTTATTACCGCGGACATTAAATATTCTGTAATGCTGGACGCGGCGACATACGGCATTAATCTGATCGATGCGGGACACTTTGAAACGGAAAAGGTTATTTGCCGGGAGTTCTGCAATATTGTAAAGAGCGCTTTCCCGGATGTGGACATCAAAACAGCTGACAGCAACAGGGATCCTATTGAATTTTTTATGTAACGGGGGCAAAACGCTGTGCCGTTGGATGCGATAACTTTAAGGGCGACGGTTTTGGAACTGTCCGCGCTAAAGGGCGCGAGAATCGAAAAAATATATCAGCCGGAGCACCTAATACTTGTCTTATCCGTGCGCGGGAATCAAAAGCTTTTGATTTCCGCCGGAGCGGCTCCGCGAATATGCCTGACAAACGATAAGCCTGAAAACCCCGCTAACCCGCCCATGTTCTGCATGCTTTTGCGAAAGCACCTGACGGGCGCTAAAATCCGGAATATTATTCAGCCGGGCCTTGAACGCGTTGTGCAGATTGAGTTCGACACGACAGACGAGATGGGGGATCCGTCTAAAAAGATGCTGACGGCGGAGCTTTTCGGCAGACAGGCCAATATCATTATGCAGGACGCCGACGGAAGGATTATTGACTGCCTGCGGAGAGTCGATATAAGTATGTCCGAGGAACGGCAGATTCTGCCCGGCATGTTTTACAGGCTGCCTAAAACGGCGGGACGCG
>JAUZPW010000103.1 GCA_030705725.1 Bacillota bacterium | reverse complement strand
CTCGCCATCGCCCTCAAAGCGATTGCGGAGAAAAAAGAAGCGAATGCATAACCCTTAATCCGAAATTTATTAAAAAGAATATGGGAGGTAACCTACCATGGCAAGTGAAAAAGTTGCAAAGTTAATTGAAGACGTTAAAGTTTTGACCGTTTTAGAGCTCTCCGAGCTCGTAAAGGCCCTTGAAGAAGAATTCGGTGTAAGCGCCGCCGCTCCCGTAGCCGTCGCCGCCGCCCCGGCCGCAGCAGCCGAAGCTGCCGCTCCTGCCGAGCAGACCGAGTTTTCCGTTGTCCTTAAAGAAGCCGGAGCCGGCAAAATCAACGTTATCAAAGTCGTCCGCGAAGTAACCGGACTCGGCTTAAAGGAAGCCAAAGACCTCGTCGACAGCGCTCCGAAGGCTGTCAAAGAGAAGATTTCCAAGGAAGACGCGGAAGCTCTCAAAGCGAAGCTCACCGAAGCCGGCGCAACCGTCGAAATCAAGTAATTTTATACATTGCAAAAAAAGGAGCCTTCAAAAGGCTCTTTTTTTTATATTAATGTCTGCCAAAGCAGCAAAACAGGTTTGTTTCACCGCTAAAAATTTCCGCATTTCGCGGACTTTCACAAATGCGATTCGAAGGTCGCATTTGTTCAGTGGACATTATATTATTTTTTGCAGGCCGTCATTCTGAGCCGTTGATTCACCGGGCGAAATCCTTCCCGTTTTAACAAGCTCAACGAATAAATCAGCGAGCTTCGGGTCAAACTGCTTTCCCGCCTGCTTTTTAAGCTCCTGAAGCGCGAATCCGACGCTGAAAGCTTCCTTGTAGCTCCTGACCGACAGCATTGCGTCGAAGGAGTCGGCTATGCACAAAATCCTCGCGAGCAGCGGAATATCCTCGCCCGCTATGCGCCTCGGATACCCCTTTCCGTCATACCTTTCGTGATGCCCGAGTACGGCGGGAATAACGTAATCAAGGCTGGGGAGGTGCCTGATAATGCTTATAGAGCTCTCGACATGGCCCTTTATTATCTCATATTCCTCGCTTGTCAGCTTCCCGAGCTTGTTCAGGATTTTTTCCGGGACTCCAATTTTGCCGACGTCGTGTAAAAGCGCCGCCTCCCTGATAATTTCAACCAGATCCTCGTTGAGGTTCAGCGCCATCGCCATGCATGTCGAATAATATTCCACGTTTTTGGAGTGGTTGAACGTGTAATGATCCTTCGCGTCGATCGCGGCCGTCAATGCGTATATGGTCGACGCGTAGCCGGAATAAACGTTTTCCTTCCAGGCGAGCCGATCCTGCTTCGCGCCTGCTTCCGCCGCCTGTCCCGCGGAATATATCATAATCCCGTTTTTGCCGTGGCACTTGACCTGATAAACGGACATATCCACATTGTTAAGAAGCTGCGAGAGCGTAGACGCGCCGAACGGCACCGAGCAAATCCCTATGCTTACGGTAAGAGGCTTCAAAAAATCTGTCGAGCCCTTATTCATCTCCTGAATCTGATCCTTGATGTTGAGCGCCAGATTTTTAGCGGCCAGCACGTCGACCATCGGCAGAATGACGGCAAATTCCTTTCCGCTGTACCTGCCTACATACCCCCGGTTTCCGGTGCAGGCCGTAATGATTTTCGCGATCTTCTGAAGGGCCAGGTCGCCCTCCTTGTTGCCGTAAAGCTGGTTATAAAGCTTAAAATCGTCGATATTCAGTATTATAAGAGTTAAGCAGCTGCTCCTGTTTTTCTCGTATTCCGAACTAAGCATCTCGTAAAAATACTTGCGGTTTAATACCCCCGTAAGCTCGTCTGTGCGCGCTTCGATACGCGCCTTTTCATAGAGCATCGAGTTCTTGACAGCGATAGACGCAATAGCGCCGATTGAAGTAAGGAAATTCATATCGTCCTGGCTGAGCGTTTTCTTTTCCTGCGATAAAAGGATCATACCGACCAGAAGTCCGTCGCCCTTAAGCGGTATAATACAATCGATCCCAAGCCTCTGGATCTGGTTTTTTTCCATTTCCCACATGGATTTGTAATTTATCGTGTGTCTGAAATCCTTGATTATAAGGCACTCGCTGTTTTCCGTTAGCCACTGTACCACCGGGTTGTCGTTCTTAAACACCAGGCTCTTTTCGTCGAGACAGCTGCTGCATCCCGCGACCTTGAATTCCCCCTCGGGATCCGAGATGCAGATGTAAACCTTTTTCGTCGAAATCGTATCCTGTATGATATTTATAAGCTCCTGCAGCACTTCGTCTATAACAAGAGTTTTTGAAACCGCCGTGCTGAACTTTTTAAGCTGCTCGGCCTTAATCGTCTCATCCTTGACAAAGATATGGTCTATAAAGCTTTTCAGAAGCTGATATATTATCTGTATCGCGGCGGTAAAGATCAGTGCGATGATAATGTCAATCGAATGCAGCGCCGGAAACTGCGTTTTCACAGTGTTCTCAAGCTTCGGGAAAAAATTGGCTAGAAGCCCCAGCGAGATAATCGCCGCCAAAGCGTAGCAGTTGCTTCTCGAAATGAGAAGAGTCAGCCTGAAAAGATTTTTCCTGTAAAGCGCGTAGAAAAGGCAGGTCGCGTAAATAACGCCGGAGGCTATATCAAGCGGTATTCCCCTGAATGCCGGCAGCATTATCAGAAAGTTTCCAAGCGCGAGGGCCGCTATGCCGGCAATGATCGGAAAGAACTTAACGGTGCTGCTCCCGTTGTTTTCCTTTATGACAACGAGCGCCGATTTCAGCGTTAAAAGGATGGTCATCGCGAAAAGGATCGAAACCGCCCATGTCGGATGGTAAACAAAGGTTACGTCCCCGTTTGTCATCGATACTACCTGGGGGCTAGCGAGAAAAAATCCCGTTTTAATGTTAATCAGATTCGCGGCTATCATAATAAACGCGCTGTAGATTATCGGCTTGCGGTCCTCCCTGCCGATGTAATCGTATATGAAAAACAGAACGCCGCAGGGAAACATGGTAAGACCGAAAAGTGAAAAATCATACCAGGCTTTAACACTCGGCCACGCCCGCATGCGCATGAGGAATGATCCTCCCGTCCAGAAGATCAAAAGGAGCATCATGAAAAGGAAGGAATTTATAAGTCGGTTCCTTTTAGACGCCAGAAACGGCAGGCTCATAAACGTATAACAGAGCAGCGCGATTACGGGAACGTATATAAAACTACCCATATATTCACCCACTAAAAAGTGTCCTGAGTCTTCAATAATTCTTTTATATCCGTAAGCGCGGGATTGACCCTGCGAAGCTTTTTCCCGGAAATACTGTGGTATTCCTCAAAAGTTCCGCATCTTACAATTGTAATTTCAAGCGGTTCAAGCCCCAGGATTTGCTTCAGATCGTTGTAGTCACTGTCGACATACTTGAAATAAACCTTCATATGCTCCCTTATAATCTCGCTGCTTATCGCGTTTGAAGAAAACGCGCTCGGCTTGATTTCGACGTACATATGAAGAAAAGGCTTGTTGTTCTTTGTAAATTCCTTGACCGCGATCCAGTCCGTTATCGGCAGCCCCGAAAGCTCGATAACATTGTTAATAGAATTTTCGGTTATTCTAGTAAACCCCGCAATATCGATGACGTCTGGCATTCGGTCGATATACCTGAAGCGCGGTATCTTCGTCCCGTCTTCGCTGCTCGACAGCCCCAGGCACTGATAAACGTCGCCTACTCTGTAGCGCATAAACGCCCCGCCTTTAAAAACCGAAACGGCAAGCTCGTATCTTTCTCCGGGAACGACCTGATCCATCAAAACGGTTTTCGGCTGATACTCTTTGTCTTCAAAGTTTTTAGTCATTTCGGCTTCGGGGATAAACTCGTAAAAACAGGCGTCCGGGAAAAAGTAAAGTCCGCTTTTATTCCAGGATTCCACTCCGATAATAGTGGGCTCGGTGCCCGCAAATATTTCCGTAGGCCTTATGCCCCAGAGTTCCTCAAGCTCGTCCTTGTAGCATTCGTTGTCCGTACCGGCGCAGACAAACCCTTTCAGTTTGAAAACGTCCCTGGGTTTTAGCGGCCGCCCTTCCTTTTTGCAGCGGTGTTTGGCTTTCATGATCTTAATAAGCATCGCGGGGGAATATTTGACCTCCGTGTCCTTTGAGCCGGAGCCGCTTCCCATGGAAGAAAGCGACTTGCTTATGTAATAAGCCACGCTCCCCATACCGAAGAAGAAATCAATCCCCTTCGCGAAGCCCAGCTTAAACCCAACCTTATTTCTCTGGCTGAACGACATCTTTTCCGCCTCCTTGATAGGCGGCAGGAATTCAAGGCCGATAATATCGTCGAGCGCGTGCGGAATAAGCCCCGTCATGAACGGAAGCGGAGCAAATCCATAAAGAGCCTTATCCTTAGGGCTTATGTTGAACTTCCCTTTTTCGGTTGAAGTGCAGATTATAAGCCCGGCGATAATATTGTTTTTATATGTGTCAAGCATCCCTTTTGTGTACGGCGCTACTTTTATCGGATGCACGCCGCCCTCCCAGGTGGTCTGCAGCCACAGTATCGCATGCTCGGGAAGCAGATCGTCCCTTTTGTAGAGCAGCATTTCCGCGTAGTCTTCGTAAGTGGTAAGCGGAATCATCGCCAAAAATTCTTCTATTGTTTCCGGATTCTTTTTCCCGATAATGCTCTGGCCGAGCGCGCTGTTGCTCCATATTCCGATCTGTTCCAGCATGAGTCTTTTCTGAATCGTCATATACTCGGAAATATCCAGGTCAAAAAAGCCGCAGTACTCTTGCCATATTTCGTCATATTTGCGCTGTTTAAGCTTTTCTTTAAGGCTCATGTTTGCTGAAACTCCTATTCCTAAGTGTTTGTAAACCGCGCCTGATGCTTTTGGCTGTGGGGATTAAAAACGGCGTTTCATTCCTGTAATCGCCGTAACCGTCAAAAGTGAGCGGGAAGCTCCACATATCCTGAAAAATAACATAAAGCAGATTGCAGATGCAGGAGACGGTTGCAAAATAAGCCAGTCTTAAAGACGGAAGCGCAAAATAAAGAAAAAGATAAAAGCCCGCAAAGCATATTACTCCCGGATGACGGCACATGGCATATGGCCCCGTTTTGCATATCACGTTTTTCTGATGCACCGAATATGTGTCACCAAACGGCAGCGCGAAAAACAATGCGTAAATCAGCAAAAAAAGAAAAGCAGCGGCCGGGAAAAGGAAAACCGGCTTAAAAGCCGTCCCGCCCAGGCTTTCGGCTATAAGAACCGCAGTGTTCGTAAAAATCATCAGAAAGCCGAGCATAAAAAAGTAAAACAAGAACTTATTCTTCCATTTGACGCTGTTAATGTCATAAAAAAAGAACAGTATAAATGGGAAAACAGAACAGAAAAAGAGCTTCAGAATTTTCCCGCCCTTCACCGCCGGAATAAGTTTTATATAAAGCAGTCGCAAAAATCAAGCCATGCCGGCAATATAATACATAACCTATCCGGTTTCTCCAAAATATGTAAATATATTATAACATGATAATTTGCATTTTACTATAAATTTTTAATTTATTCGGTCGATAAATATATAATACGCTGTTATTTTTTATTTTTGTGAATAACGCTTCTGACCGCGTCTCCGTACTTTCCGTGCAGAGCCAGAGCGTAAAGCACGGCGCCTAGCGGCAGCAGGGATATATACTGTATAAGATGCAGGGGCAGGCTGACGGCAAGCGCCCTCGTGCTGTCCACTCCGAGCCCTGAAAGCCCTAAAACCGTGCTGTACTCAAAAAATCCGATAGCGCCGGGCGACGCAGGTATAAAATTTATAATATTGGTCGCCGCAAACACGGTAAGCGCCATTCTTACGGAGAAAAGACCGAAAAAATTCATGCCCATAATCCCGAGCCAGGTCGATAAAAGCAGCAAAATCCACGAAAGTACTACCCAAACCAT
>JAUZPW010000102.1 GCA_030705725.1 Bacillota bacterium | reverse complement strand
TCTTAATACCCCACCCGGTATCCATTTTTCGCCTCTGCCGCTTTTTATTTCTTTGCGTATTTCGGTTGAGGAGATTTCAATAGCGACGCAATTTATAAGCACAATATCCGCGCCGAACTTCCGCTCGTATTCCCGGGCTTTGCCTAGAATAACCGCTTCGTCAGAGCTTCGTCTTCTGACGGCCGCTACCCTTACGAGCCTAAAGAGCTCGTCCGCTCTGTGCCAGTTTTCAAGGTTTAATAACATGTCGGTTCCCACTATAAGATCAAACGACGCGTCTGCGTACTTCTTTTTTAATTCGCTTACGGTGTCTATCGTATAGCTTTTGCCGCTCCGCCTGATCTCGAGGTCGCAGGCTTCCAAAAACGGATATTCGGAAGCGGCCAATTTTACCATTTCGAGCCTTTCGTCCTTGCCGGGCGAGCCCTCCGGCACGGCCTTGTGTGGCGGCATGCCCGCGGGAATAAGAAGCACTTTGTCAAGATTAAGCTGTTCTCTCGCCGCAGCCGCCGCACCGATGTGCCCGTTGTGAATCGGATTAAACGTGCCGCCGAGAATCCCGATCTTTTCTTTCATTGCTGCCGCGTCCGTTAAAACTTGATCTTTTTTTCTTTGCTCTGTCGGTAGAGGACAAATCTCGTTCCGATGCTTTGCACAGGCTCCGCCGAGAGCTGTTTAGCAAGCTCCGTGCATGCCTCTTTTGCCTTGAGCCCCGACGAATCGAGCACCCGCAGCTTAATAAGCTCCCTGGCGGTAAGCGCCTCGTCCGCCTGGCGCACCACGTTTTCGGTAATTCCGTCTTTCCCGATCTGAATGATTGTTTCAGTATTATTGGCAATTGCGCGCAGCGTGGCGCGTTCTTTTGAAGTCAGCATCAGTTTCCCAACCTTTTACCCTTTTATTAGTTTCTTCTTAAATTCCGAAAGCGCCTTCGCCCTGTGTGATATTCTGTTTTTGATTTCCGGCGGCATTTCCGCAAAGGTCATGTTTTCTTCCGGGACGAAAAAAACCGGATCGTACCCGAAGCCGCCCATACCTTTGATTTCCGAAAGTATTTCGCCCTCGCAGACTCCCCTTGCGGTGAAAGATCCTTCTGTTCTGACGCAGGCGATCACCGAAACAAAACGCGCGTTGCGTTCGCCTTCGGGTACCCCGGAAAGCGCGTTAAGCAGCTTTTTGATTCTGTCAAGATCAGTTCCCTCGCAGTATCTTGCGGAATGCACCCCCGGCGCGCCGCCGAGAGCCCTCACTTCGAGCCCGGAATCGTCGGCTATTGCAGGAATGCCCGTTTTTTTGAAGACTGCTTCGGCTTTAATTATGGCGTTTTCCTCAAACGTCGTCCCGGTTTCATCAGGAAAGCTGTCGATTCCGGCGTCTTTTAATGACAAAAGAGAAGCGCCCAGAGGGCTCAATATCGCGCGGATCTCTGATATTTTATGCGCATTGTTTGACGCTAAAATAAAACGCAAGTTCCCGACCCCTTATTATTTAAATACTAAACAGCGCGTTTACAAAGCCTTCCGCTTCAAACAAAACCAAATCTTCTGCTCCTTCGCCCACGCCGATATATTTGACCGGAATATTGAAGGAATCAGAAATTGCCAGAACAATCCCGCCCTTCGCAGTGCCGTCGAGCTTTGTAAGAATGAGCCCGGTGATTTTTGCGACCTTATTAAACTGTTCCGCCTGTATAATGGCGTTTTGCCCTGTGGTTGCGTCGAGAACGAGTAAAGTTTCGTTCGACGAATCCGGCAGTTCCCTTTCTATGACCCTGCTGATTTTTGAAAGCTCGTTCATCAGGTTTTGCTTATTATGCAGCCTTCCGGCCGTATCGCAGAGTATGACGTCGGCTTTTCTGGCCCGGGCGGCCTGTATCGCGTCGAATATAACCGCCGCGGGGTCGGCGCCTTCTTTTCCCCGTATAATATCCGCTCCGGTGCGGTCAGCCCAAACGGCAAGCTGATCCGCCGCCGCGGCCCGGAACGTGTCGCCCGCGGCAAGCACAACCTTTTTTCCGTCCTTGACAAGCTGAGCGGCAAGTTTTCCTATTGTGGTAGTCTTGCCGACTCCGTTCACACCTATAACTAAAACCACGGCGGGCTTTTTTTTGAGATCCAGGCCGCTGTTTTCCTTAAGCATCGATAAAAGTATCGACTTTAGAGCCTGCTGGAGCTCGTCTTTGGTTTTTATCCTTTCACTCTTTGCTTCTTTTCTTAAGTCCTCGACCGCTTTTTCCGCTACCGAAACGCCCAGATCCGCCATGATCATCGCGTCTTCAAGCTCGGATAAAAAATCCTCGTCCACCTTCCTGAAGCCGGACAAAACGCCGTTTATCTGACCCGATACGGTCTGCCTTGTTTTTGTTATTGAATCCTTTATTTTGTCAAAAAAGCCCATATATAAACCGCCTTAATCTATTTAATTTTAATGTTTAGCTTCTGCTCAACCTCCGAAACATTCAGCGCCAAAAGCTTTGATACTCCGCGTTCCTGCATCGTCACGCCGTAAAGCATATCCGAAACCTCCATCGTGCCGCGGCGGTGCGTTATCGCAATAAACTGCGTCGTGCCGCAAAGCTTTTTTATGTAGGATGCAAACCTCGCTACGTTAACGTCGTCAAGCGCGGCTTCAATTTCGTCCAGCACGCAGAACGGAGCGGGGCGAACCTTAAGAATCGAGAAATAAAGCGCTATAGCCACAAACGCTTTTTCCCCGCCTGACAGGAGCGTGATCGTTTTAAGCGTTTTCCCCGGCAGCGATACCCTTATCTCAATTCCGCAGTTTAACACGTCGTCAGGATCGTCCAGCTTGAGCTCGGCCGTGCCCCCTCCGAATATTTCGCGGAACGTCGCGTCAAAGCTCTCGTTTATTTTCGCGAACTGAGCGGTAAACAAATCTTTCATGCTGGACGTTATATCGGCGATCACCTTAAGCAATTCTTTTTTTGCTTTTTCAAGGTCGTCTTTCTGCGCGGTCAGAAACCCGTACTGCTCGTTAACGCGCTTAAATTCCTCGATAGCGCCGATATTTACCTGCCCCAAAAGCTTGATTTCTGATTTGAGGTCGTTTATCCTGCGGTTTGTCTTCGACGGGCTTTCGAGCTCTTTTCTGACCGATTGAGCGGTAAGCTGCGTAAGCTCGTAGCTTTCCCAAAGGCGCTCGATAATCTGCCGTTCTTCCATTTCAGCCTGTGTTTTCTGCGATTCGAGGCGGGAGCGTTCCTGTTCAAGGTTAAGCATCTCGCGGTTTTTCGACTGGCTTTCCTTTTCTTTTTTTACCCGTTCGCCTTCTATATTCATTTTTTCCGTGTTTATAAGCTTTAATATTTCCTTCTTTTTCTCGGCGTTAGCCAGACTCTCGTCTTTCAAAGCTTCCTTTTCGCTGATCTGCCGCGAAATCTCGGCGTTTTGCAGGACGAGCCCTGAAATAACGTCCGCGCGGCGTTTGCGGTCGTCCGTAAGGTTTTTGTAGAGCTCCGAAAGCTCCGCTGCGGACTTTTCGAGCGTTTCACGCTCCGCTGCAAGCTTGCCGAGCTCGCCTCGCAGCCCGTTCATCTGTTCGGTGAGCGAACCCTGCTTGTCTAAAAGCCCGCTTTTCCCCAAAGACAGCTCCTTTATTTCGTTTTCAGTCTTTAACGCGTTCTGTCTTTCGGTTTCGACGTCTTTCTTTGCTTTTTCAATTTCATCCTCAGAAATTTTAACCCTTTTGTCCAGGCTCTGGAGCTCGTCCTGCTGAGCGGTGATCGAATCTTTTATGCTTTTCAGAAGCGCTTCATGCTGGGACAGTACGCTTTCAAGCCTTAAAACGCTGTCTTCCGACTCGCGCTGGTCGGCTTTAAGAAGCTCCAGGTCGTAACGGACGGCGTTATACTCGCGTTCGGCTTCTTTTAACAGGCGTTCCGTCTGAACGCGTTTTTCCTCACCTTTTAATATATCGTCTTTAAGGCGCAGAATTTCACCGGCGCGTGACAGCATCCCGGAGTTTTTTCCGACACTTCCTCCGGTCATTGAGCCGCCGGGGTTCATTACCTGCCCGTCCAGCGTTACGATCTTAAAACGGTTCTGATATTTTCTGGCCATTTTTATGGCGGTATCTATATGATTGACAATAACCGTGCGTCCAAGTAAATTTTTTACTATTTCGCGGTATTTCGGATCAAAGCTTATCAGCTCATGGCCGAGGCCTAAAAATCCTTCCTCCTGAAAGAGGCCGTTTTCCTTAAGCTCCTGTCCTCTTACAGCCGACAGCGGCAGAAATGTAGCACGGCCGTACTCGCTGCTTTTTAAGTAACCGATCGCAGCCTTGGCGTCCTCCTCGCGGTCGACGACAATGCTCTGCATCGAACCCCCCAGCGCAATCTCGATCGCGACCGAATACTGCTCGGGCGCCGTGATGAGCCTGGATACCGGCCCGTGAATGTTTCTTAAAGCGCCGTGTTCTTTTTGCTGCATGACCATTTTGACCGATTTGGGAAAGCCCTCGTACTCTTTTTCCATGTCGGACAGCATCTGTAACCGGCTTTTCTGCGAATCAAGAAGGTTTCCGGTCTGCCTTTCCGTTTCACGCAGCTCCGCCGCCTTTTTTTCGCGCGAGCTCAGCTTAAGCTCGTAGCCCTTTGCGGCGTTAAGCAGCGACTCGAGCTTCTCACGGCTGTCTTTAAGAGACAAGTTAAGCTCCCCGGCCTTGTTTTCTTCCGCCAGCAGAGCTTCATTTTTCTTTTCCAGTTCGGCTTCAAGCGCCTTTTTGCGGCTCTCGATTTCTAAAGCCACGGACTCGAGCGAGGATATGCTTTTTTCGTATTCCGATGCTCTGTCAAGCATACTTTGCTGCTCTGCCGAAAGCGCGTCGATTTTAGCGTCTATATCGTTCGAAACAGACGCTGTTTCCTGCGCCTTCCGCAGCAAAATATCGAGTTTGCCTTTAGTGTCGCGTTCTAAATCCTCAATTTCCTCAATCCGCAGGGTTTTGGCGTCTATCTGCGCTTTCAGGCCGCCTTCCCGGCCGGACTGATCCGCTATCTCGTTTTCAATGCGGGAAATATTATCCGAATTGTTTCTTAAGTTCGTTCTTAGAACGGCAAGCTCGCTGTCAAAAGCGGCGGTCAGCCTTTCCGTTTCGTTGAGATCCGACCTCACGCGCTCCGTTTCGGTGTCCTTTGCGTGCATCTGCTGCGCGAGCTCCTCGGAAAGCCTGTAGAGCCGGTCGAGCTCCTCACGGCTTTTTTCAAGCTGGCTAGAGACATTTTCATAGTCCGTCCTAGTTTTTATAAGGCCGGTTTTCATTTTATCTAAATAGTCGAGCCAGGACGATACCTCAAGGACACGCAGCTCGTCGCGAAACGTTAGATATTTTTTTGCCGTTTTGGCCTGTTCCCTAAGCGGCTCTACCTGCTGCCTGAGTGTTTCTACAATGTCGTTCACCCGCACAAGATTTTCGTCGGTCGAAAGAAGCTTTCTTTCCGATTCATCCTTGCGGTAGCGGAATTTAGTGATGCCGGACGCTTCTTCAAAAATTTCACGCCGGTCGTCGCTTTTAACGGACAGGATTTCGTCGATCCTGCCCTGCCCTATTATAGAGTAACCGTCCCTTCCCAGCCCCGTATCCATAAAAAGCTCGTGGATATCCTTAAGCCTGACCGGAGACCGGTTTATATAAAATTCGCTTTCGCCGGAGCGGTAGTAACGCCTGGTTACGGTTACCTCGTTGTAGTCGATATTAAGTATGCGTCTTTCGTTATCTATCGTCAGGGATACTTCGGCGAAGCCCATCGGGCTCCGCTTTCCAGTACCCCCGAAAATTACGTCCTCCATTTTGGCGCCGCGAAGTGTTTTTGTCGACTGTTCCCCCAAAACCCAACGGATCGCATCGGAAATATTGGATTTTCCGGAAC
>JAUZPW010000101.1 GCA_030705725.1 Bacillota bacterium | reverse complement strand
CAGGCGAAAGAGCGCGTTCGCCGCGCCGTGTCCTCCCTTGAGCTCGAGGCCAGAAAAAACCTGCTCGCAAAAAAGCAGGAGCTTATAACCGTGGCATTCGACGCTGCTTTCGACAATATAATGAAGCTGCCCGAGGACCGCTATGTCGCCTTTTTGTGCCGCCTCGCGTGTGAGGCGTCCTTAACGGGGAATGAGGAAGTGGTCTTGTCCCCGGCCGACCGCTCCCGCTTCGGGAAACAGGTCGTGATCGGGGCGAACAGCCTTCTAGGGCAGGCCAAAAAAAGCGCCGCCCTAACGCTCTCGCAGGAGATGCGGCCCATAAACGGCGGCCTCGTGCTTAAAAGCGGAGACACCGAGGTAAACTGCACTCTTGACACGATCGTCCGCCTTATAAAAAACGACCTTGCGTTCGACGTCGCAAAAGTTCTTTTCCAATAATCGGGGAGTGTAAGCGCTTTGAAAAAAAAGCTCAGGGAAACCGACTTCGTTTACGCAAACGCGCGGATTCGCGCGCTCGAAAACAATATGCTGACAAAAGAGCGCCTTTTAAGAATGCTTGAAAGCAAGCTTGACGAGGACGCCCTCAAAGTCCTGTCCGAATGCGCCTATAGTGCTGTTTTCCCGCTTAGCATGCCCGGGCTTGAGGAAATGCTTCTCAAAACGCGGGCGGCGCTTTTTGAGGACGCGCTCAAAATGTCTCCCGACCGGCGCATAGTCGAGCTTTTCCTTATCCGGTACGATTATCACAACCTTAAGGCAATAATAAAAGGCGCCTCAGCGTCCGCCGACTATAAATCCTCCCTGGCGTTTTCCGGAAGGTATCCCTGTAAGGATCTCGAAAAAATGCTTCTCGAGTCCGACTTCCGAAATATGCCTCCCGTAATGGCGCAGGCCGCTGGAGAGGCGAAGGACGTCCTCGCAAAAACATCGGACCCCCAGGCCGCCGACATAATCCTCGACAGGGCCTGCTTTGACGAGATGCTCTCTTCGGCGGAGGATATGAAAAGCGCCTTCCTTATAAAATTCGTAAAGCTGTCTGTTGACTCCGTAAACCTGCGCACCGCCGTCCGGCTAAAAAAAATGGGCCGCGGTCAGGAATTTTTGCGCCGCTTCCTGCTTGAAAACGGAACCGTTCCGGCCTCCCGCCTGTTTGAAGGCGTAACGCCCGAGCTTTTAAGCCAGGTCTATTCCGGCACCGTTTTCGGCAAAGCTGCCGAAGCGGGCTCCGCCGCGTTAAGGGGCGAAAAAGGTCTCGCTGCGCTCGACCTTGAATGCGACAACGCCGTGCTTTCATATCTTAAAAGCGCCAAATACACGGCTTTCGGCGAAGGGCCGCTCGCCGCCTATCTTTACGCCAGGGAAGCCGAGCTTACCGCCGTGCGCATCGTTTTGACGGGAAGGCTCAAAGGGCTCCCCGCCGAAAGGGTAATGGAAAGTCTGAGGGATACCTATGTATAAAATAGCAGTTATCGGCGACCGCGAAAGCGTCCTCGGCTTTAAGGCGCTCGGCCTCGACGTGTTTTTCGCCGAAGACGCCGAAGACGCGAGAGAGACTATCTCGCGCATATCAAAAGAAAATTACGCGGTTATATATATAACGGAATCGCTTGCCTCTCCGCTTGCTTCCGAAATCGCCCGTTTTAAGGACTCCCCCGTTCCCGCCGTGATTCTGATACCGGGAAAAGAGGGCTCGCTGGGGCTCGGCCTCACCGCTGTTCATAAAGCCGTCGAGCGGGCGGTCGGCGCGGATATTCTGAGCGACGAAAGGAAATAGAAAATGAACACAGGAAGGATAGTCAAGGTTGCGGGCCCGCTTGTCGTTGCCGAGGGCCTGCAGGACGCTAACATGTTCGATGTCGTGCGCGTCGGCAAAAAACGCCTTATCGGCGAGATAATCGAAATGCGCGGCGACAGGGCCTCCGTTCAGGTTTATGAGGAGACGTCCGGCATAGGCCCGGGCGATTCCGTCGAGACGACCGGCGCGCCGCTTTCCGTCGAGCTCGGCCCCGGCCTGATTGAAACGATATACGACGGCATCCAGCGCCCGCTTGAGGAAATCCGCCGTGCCGTCGGCTCCTGCATCACGAGGGGAATAGAAATGCCCTCGCTGCCGCGCGAAAAGAAATGGAGCTTCGAGCCGCTTGCAAAGAAGGGCTCCCGGGTAGTGCCCGGCGACATTCTCGGCCACGTCCGCGAAACGTCCATAATCGACCATAAAATAATGGTCCCCCACGGCGTCTCCGGCGTTTTGGAAGAGATTCTCGCGGGCGAATTCACGGTGCTCGATACCGTAGCCCGCATAAAAAACGAAAGCGGCGATACGGTGCCGGTCGCAATGATGCAGAAATGGCCGGTGCGCGTTTCGCGCCCGTACATCGAAAAGCTCCCGCCCCTCGAGCCCGTCGCCACGGGCCAGCGCGTAATCGATACCCTCTTTCCGATTGCCAAGGGCGGCACAGCGGCGGTCCCCGGCCCGTTCGGCTCGGGCAAAACCGTCGTGCAGCACCAGCTCGCGAAATGGTCTGACGTCGATATTGTGGTCTATATCGGCTGCGGAGAGCGCGGCAACGAAATGACGGACGTTCTGCGCGAATTTCCCGAGCTCAAGGACCCCCGCACGGGCGAATCTTTAATGAAGCGCACGGTTTTGATCGCCAACACATCGGATATGCCGGTCGCGGCGCGCGAAGCGTCGGTTTACACGGGCATCACGATAGCGGAATATTTCAGGGATATGGGCTATGCCGTCGCCGTCATAGCGGACTCCACCTCGCGTTGGGCCGAGGCACTGCGCGAAATGTCCGGCAGGCTTGAGGAAATGCCCGGCGAAGAGGGCTATCCCGCCTACCTTTCCTCACGCATGGCGCAGTTTTACGAGCGCGCGGGCCGCGTTATATGCCTCGGCTCCGATAACCGCCAGGGCTCGCTCACGGCCGTGGGAGCGGTGTCCCCTCCGGGCGGCGATTTCTCGGAGCCCGTGTCTCAGGCTACTTTGCGCATAGTAAAGGTTTTCTGGGGCTTGGATTCGGCGCTCGCCTACCGCCGTCATTTTCCTGCCATAAACTGGCTTCAGAGCTATTCCCTGTACCTCGACCGCCTCTCCCCCTGGTACAATGAAAAAATGGGCAGAGATTATCTCGAAACGCGTGAAAAAACCATGCGAATCCTCCAGAATGAAAACGAGCTCGATGAAATAGTGCGCCTTGTCGGCATAGACGCCCTGTCTCCTGCCGACCGCGTGACGATGGAAACGGCGCGCATGGTACGCGAGGATTTCCTTCAGCAGAACGCGTTCTCCGACACCGATTCCTATACGAGCTACGGTAAGCAGAAGGACCTTCTGGGTCTTATAATGAACTACCACGATAGGGCGATGGACGCCGTCAAGAAAAACGCGCCGCTCGACGCCGTACTGGGCATTGGCGCAAGGGATAAAATAGCCCGCGCCAAGGATGTGCCGGAAAACGCCTATAAAGAGCGTTATGCTGAAATAATTAAAGAAACGGCCGAGCAGCTCGGCGCGCTTACAGAGGAAGGAGGCGCCGCGGAATGATCCGTGAATACCGAACGATACAGGAGGTAGCCGGCCCCTTGATGCTCGTGCGCGACGTAATAAACGTCACATACGACGAGCTCGGCGAAATCGAGCTGCAAAACGGCGAGCTTAGGCGCTGCCGCGTTCTCGAAGTAAACGGCAAAAACGCGCTCGTGCAGCTTTTTGAAAGCTCCGCAGGTATAAATCTCGCTAAATCAAAGGTGCGTTTTCTGGGAAAAGGCATCGAACTCGGCGTATCATTGGATATGCTCGGCCGCGTTTTCGACGGGCTCGGCTCGCCGATAGACGGCGGCCCGCAGATTCTTGCCGAAAAATATATCGATATAAGCGGCACCCCTATGAACCCCTCGGCGAGGGATTACCCCTCCGAATTCATCCAGACCGGCATATCCGCGATAGACGGCCTCAATACGCTCGTCAGGGGGCAGAAGCTGCCCATATTCTCCGGCTCCGGCCTTCCTCACGCAAATCTCGCGGCGCAGATCGCGAGGCAGTCCCGCGTCCTCGGCGCGGACGAAAAATTCGCCGTCGTGTTTGCCGCGGTCGGCATCACGTTCGAGGAAGCGGACTTCTTTATAAGCGATTTTAAGCGCACGGGCGCCATCGACCGCACCGTGCTCTTCATGAACCTCGCGAACGACCCGCCGATCGAGCGCATCGCGACGCCGCGCATGGCGCTGACGGCGGCCGAATACCTGGCGTTTGAGAAAAACATGCATGTTCTCGTGATCATTACGGATATAACGAATTACGCCGAGGCGCTGCGCGAGGTGTCCGCCGCGCGCAAGGAAGTGCCGGGCAGAAGAGGCTATCCGGGCTATCTGTATACGGACCTCGCCACAATGTACGAGCGCGCCGGCCGCAGGCTCGGCTGCGACGGCTCCATCACGATGATACCGATTTTAACGATGCCGGAAGACGATAAGACCCACCCGATCCCCGATCTCACAGGCTATATAACGGAGGGGCAGATAATCCTTTCGCGCGAGCTTTACAGAAAGGGAGTTAAGCCCCCGATCGACGTTTTGCCCTCCCTGTCCCGCCTGAAGGATAAAGGCATCGGCGCGGGCAAAACGAGAGAAGACCACTCGAACACGATGAACCAGCTCTTCGCGGCCTACGCCAGAGGCAAGGACGCGAAGGAGCTTATGACGATCCTCGGCGAAGCGGCGCTTACGAAGGTCGACCTCCTGTACGCAAGATTCGCCGATGAGTTTGAAAAGCGCTACGTTTCCCAGGGCTATGAAACAAACCGCACGATCGGGGAAACGCTGGACCTCGGCTGGGAGCTTCTGTCAATCCTTCCGAAGAACGAATTAAAGCGGATTAAGCCGGAACTTATCGAAAAATATTACCCGGAGTCAAAATAAGGGGGGATTTATACGGAACGGCTTATGGTAAATCCCACAAGGATGGAGCTTACGCGCCTAAAAAGGCGGCTTGTCACCGCGCGCCGGGGGCATAAGCTCTTAAAGGACAAGCGCGACGAGCTTATGAAGCAGTTTCTCGGCGTCGTTCGCGAAAACCGCGACTTGAGGTCAAAGGTCGAGGACGCGCTTTCGCGCTCAAATAAAAGCTTTTCCGTGGCGTCCGCCGTGATGTCGCCCGAAATGTTGGACGAAGCGCTGCTTTACCCGAAGCAGAGCGTGTCATTGGAGCTCGGGTTTAGAAACGTAATGTCTGTAAACGTCCCCCTCTTTACATTTCATACGAAAAACGACGACCCGTCTGAAATATACCCCTACGGCTTCGCCCAGACTTCGGGTGAGCTTGACGACGCGGTTTTCTCTCTGTCAAAGATATTAAACGATATGCTTCGCCTCGCCGAAATCGAAAAATCGGCGCAGCTTCTGGCGCAGGAGATCGAAAAGACCAGACGCCGCGTCAACGCACTCGAATACGTGATGATCCCCCAGCTTGAGGAAACGATCTCTTATATAATGATCCGCCTGCAGGAAAGCGAGCGCGGTAACCTGACCCGCCTGATGAAGGTGAAAGACATTATGCTCGCCCAGGCGCAGGAAGGCAGAAAAGCCGAAAACGCTTGACCGCCCCGAATACCCTTGTCCCGGATTCTTTATAAAATACACAAAGTGGCTCAAAGTCATTTCGGCTTTGGGCCTTTTTGCGACGTAAATTATTGGACTAAAAAGCCAATAAGTGATAGAATTTTTATTTGAGGCAATAACCGGAAATCTGTTGCCGGATAATAGGGGCGACCTGGCAGCAAAATCTCGCCGGTCGGGGGTTAACGTGAAAAAACATATGCTGCTTGTCAGCAATCTGATAATTATCCTGTCTGTCGTCGTCGGTTTTATAGGAATGGTCTATAAAGACACAAAAGCATATCAGGACCTGGCGGAAAAACATCTGGAGAATGTTTTAAGTCT
>JAUZPW010000100.1 GCA_030705725.1 Bacillota bacterium | reverse complement strand
GGAACCGGCGTATGCGAGCCGGGCCTCAAAAATAAATACGCCGCCTATTACCCCGTCGGCAGGATGGACCTTTATGTCGCCCTGGTAAGCGGTCTGATCCCGGTAACCGAAAAATGCGTTGAAATCGCGTCTTCGTGCACTCTGTGCGGCAGATGCGATTACCAATGTTATTTTTCAACCGAGATGCGCCCCGCAAAGGTTATGAAGGCATTAAAGGAGTATGTCGGAGATTATCAGAAAAACGGCGGAAAACCCGCCGTTCCCGCAAAAGACGGGATACTTGAAGAAATCAGAAGCATCGTGGGCGGGTTCTGGGCAACAAACGACCCCGCGATAACAGCCGCATACCGCCGCGACCTTTGCCCTCATGTCGAGTACAAAACGCCGCGGTACGTTATAATGCCGGGCTCCGTCGGCGAGGTTTCGTCCGTAATAAAGCTCTTAAACCGCTTCGAAATTCCGTTTGTGGCCCGCGGAAGCGGCGCCTCTAGCCACGGTCTGGTTTTTACCGACGGCGCGGTGCTGGATTTTAAGCGGATGAACGTAATCGAATTCAATGAAAAAAACTGGTATGTCAAGGCGGGGCCGGGTGCTACGGAGTTCGAGCTCCAGACCGAGGCCCAAAAGCGCGGCTTCAGGGTGCACACCGCCGAGCCTGCGGCCTGCGTCTGCGCGAATTTAATGACGTCGGGCCTGCTTTCCACGTTTTCGACGGCCTATGGAATCGCAGCCGATAACTATGTCGACGCTGAATTCGTCTCGCTTGACGGTTCGTATTTTAAGCTCAGCGATATGGATTCCAGAAACCTTTTCACCTTTCGCAACGAAATTTCCGAGCGCGAGCCCTCCGCCGTCTGCGTGTCCGTCAGCATGAAGCTTCATCCCGTAACAGACGATGAAAAGGGTATTCTAGTTCCTTTTGAAACATTCGGCAAGGCGCTCGCCTTCGCGAACGAGTGCGCCGCCCGCCATATAGGCATCGCGATCGGACTTCTTGGCGGAGAGTTTGTTTCGACCTTTCTAGCCCCCACAAAAAAGCTGGCGCGGGAAATTAAAGAGGTTTTTGAAAGTAAACTCAAAATGCCCTATCTCGTGCTTCTAATCGGCGATAAATACGCCCTGCGTTCGGTAGCCGACATGGGGCAGCCGTTTATCGGCGAAGCTCTTTTCAAAACGCTTTACGAAGCTTTGCCGTCGCTGAATTCGGCCGCCTGGCTTGATCTCTTGGGCGAGCTGTCCGACAGCGAGCCGTTTTCATATCTTAAGCTCGAAAAATTTCCCGAGCTTGCCGAAATAGCGCTCGACCCGTCCCCCTCGCTTCTTTTGAGGGATGTCGACCCCGAGCTGCGGCCCGTTTTCGAGAGGCTCTATGAAGACCCCGCGATGACCGACCTCGTCCGGCTCAGTACATACAGGATTCAAAGCGCCCGCTACTGCCGCGAAAACCCGTGCGTCGCGCTCGTGTGCTATATGCCTCCCGACGCTGAACTGATCGAAAGAATGCAGGACGAAATAAAGAAAATAACAGATAAATACCGCTTAAAAAGCGAATTCGGCTTCATAACTCCGTTTGACGCCGGAAAAAGATGCATCTGGGAATACGATATTTACTTTGACGTTAACGACCCGGATGAGGTTTCGAGAGTAAGGCAGGCAAACGCCGAGGCAGGCGCGCTGCTCGACCTGTACTCAGAAAGAGAAGGCACGATAAGGCAGGTGCGCTACGTCATAAATCAGGGCTGCTGCAGGAAAGAAAACCTGCTGTATATCTAAGAATATTGGAGGTAATAGGATGCACGCGGTTATTACCGGAGCAACGGGCTTTTTGGGCGCTTTTCTTTTATCTGAACTTCTTGACCGCGGCCACAGCGTTACCGTCCTGGGCCGCTCCTCAAAAGAGGCGAGCCTGCCCGACAGGCTTTCGGGTATTCTCGGCCTGACCGGCGCCGACCCCGGCGGCAGGCTTTCGGCACTTGACGCCGATTTTTCGAAAAAACGCCTCGGGCTTGCCGCGGATGCATATAAAGAGCTCTGCGGCAGCGCAGATGTGATAATCCACTGCGCGTCAGACACGAGCTTCGCCGAAAAAAACCGTGAGCGCGTCATGGAATCAAATGTCCTGAACCTTTCCGCTCTTCTCGATTTCGCTGCGGACTCCGAAGCACGGAATTTTGTGTACATAAGCTCGGCATACGCCTGCGGAGTCCGCGAGGGCTTTTGCTTTGAGGTCCCGGTTGCCCAGGAAAGCTTTACTAACGTGTACGAGGAGAGCAAGGCTCTCGCCGAAAGCACCGTAACGCGAAAATGCGGCGACTGCGGAATCAGGCTCACCGTACTGCGCCCCTCGATCGTGTACGGTCATTCGCAAACGGGCAAAGCGCTTAAATTCAACGCGCTTTATTACGCCGTAAAATCGCTCATGTATGTCCGAGATATTTTTATTAAGGATATTGAGCGCGGCGGAAAGAAGTCCGCCGGACGGGGGTTTTATCAGAAGGCGGACGGCGGGCTTTATATGCCCTTGGGGTTTTATCTTCCCGGCGAGGGAACCGTAAACCTGATTCCGGTCGATTATTTCGCGCAAACCGCGCTCAATATAATCGAATGCCCGGCTTCAGAAGGCATTTATCATATAACAAGCGGCAGCCCCCCCGATATGGATACTCTGATCGGCTATTCGGAGCGGTTTCTTAAAATCCGGGGCGTAAGCGCGCTAAGGGAAAAAAAGCCCGTATTAAACCCGGCTGAAGAACTTTTCGACAGGCTTATGGAGCCTTACCGTCCTTACCTTTCCGATAAAAGGCTTTTCGACCGCAGCCGGACGGACGCAATACCGAAAAACAACCCCGCCCCGGAACTGACATATGAAGTTTTCAGTAGATGCATGTCCTTCGCCGAAGCTAACGATTGGGGCAAATTATCAGGCTTCCCGAAATAAAAAATGCCGGTTTATAGAAAAAAGGGTTGACTTGGGCATGAAGAACGGCAAAAATAGACCTGTAATTCACTTTCGGAAATTGACCGGGAGAGGGCCCCTATGAAACATCTATTTATAATCAATCCCGCGGCCGGCAGATATAACCATGCCGGAGAACTCCGTCCCGAGATAGAAAAGGTAATGGAAAACCGCGGCGAACAGTACGAAATCGTCCTTACGGATTACCCGATGCACGCGGCGGATATAGTCAGGCAAAACGCCTTAAAAGGCGCTCCCCTCCGGGTATATATATGCGGCGGCGACGGCACGCTTAACGAGGCAGTAAACGGCGCGGCGGGTTTTTCAAACGTGGCGCTGACTAATTTTCCCTGCGGCTCGGGCAACGATTTTATCCGTATTTTCGGAAAGGATGCCCCGCGCTTTTCCAATTTCGCCGAGCTTGTCGACGGGGATGTAAGGCAGGTAGACCTGCTTGAAAGCGACGGACGATACTGCGTGAACATATGCTCCGTCGGCTTCGACGCCCGGGTGTGTTCAGGCGTGCCAAAGCTCAAGCGCCTGCCTTTGATAAGCGGAAAGGGCGCTTATAATCTTTCCGTTTTCATAAATCTTTTTCTCGGTATGCACCATAAGTACAAGCTCTCGATCGACGGCAAACGTTACGACGGAAGATTCACGATGATTGTCGCCTGCAACGGCAGGTTTTACGGCGGCGGCTTCAACCCCGTGCCGGAGGCGCTGCCCGACGACGGCCTGATAGATTTTCTGCTTGTCGGGCCCGTAAACCTCCTTACCGTCGCAAGGGTTGTAAAAAAATTCCGGGAGGGGCGCCATACTCTGCTCCCGGAATATACAAGCTGGGTCCGTGGTAAAAGGGCTGAAATAAAATGCGACCGGGAAAGCGCCGTAAACCTTGACGGCGAAATCGTGCTGAAGGAAAGACTGAGCTTTTCGGTCTCAAAACATAAGCTTAATTTCATAGTGCCGAAAGGCGCGCTTTGGACCGCACCCGATATAAGCTGCATGGTACAGGCATAAAAAGATGGGGCTGCTTAAAGCAGCCCTACAATTTTTTTATTTCCCGATCTCGTACGCGCGTTTAGCGCATTTAACGCAGGCCTCGTCGATAATATCGTAAAGCGAACGGGCGTCGAAAACCTTTATGGCTTCGATCGTCGTCCCTCCGGGCGAGCAAACCATTTTTATAAGCTCTTCCGGCGTTTTTCCCGATTTGAGAATCATTTCAGCCGAGCCGATAAATGTCGCGGCCGCGAGCCTTAACGCCGTGTCGTAATCCACGCCCATTTTTTCTGCGGATTTGGCGACGGCGTCTATAAAATAATATACAAAAGCGGGCGAGCTCCCGTTAACGGGGATGACCTCGTTCATTTTATCCTCCGGGATAACGGCGGTTTCCCCCATCGCCCCGAAAATCGCGCGGATCTTTTCAAATTCGGCGTCCGTAACTTCCTCCGATTTTGAAAGAAACGACGCGCCCTTTCCGATAAGAAGAGGCGTGTTCGGCATCACGCGGATAAACCTTTTGCTTTGCTTTAAGAAGCTTTTTATATATCCCGTCGAAACGCCCGCGGCGATGGTCACAATAATCTGGCCCTCGGGCGGTTTAAACCCGGAAAGCTTATTTAGCAGCGTTTCAAAATTCTGCGGCTTGACCGCAAAAAGCAGTACGGCGCTATCTTTGTAGACCTCCCCCTCGTCTTCCAAAACCGCGCAGCCTTTACCTTTGCAAATCATTTTCTTTTCCGCGTCGAGGTCAAAAACCGCGGTTTCGTGCGCTTTGACGGCTCCCGACGAGATTGCCCCGTTTAGGATCGCCATACCCATGTTTCCCGCGCCGATAACGCCCAACCGATACATATAAAGTCCTCCAATTCTCATATATGGAAAAAGTATATCATTCTCAGGCTTTTAAGTAAACAAGCCCGGAACAATGTGGAAATCATAACAGGATTTTTGCAGAATAAATATAAAAATATCCTTGTTATTTCAGCGGCGCGGATGTATAGTATGAACTAGACTTTTCTGGAGGACTGCAAATTGAATTTAGTAGGACACATGCTCATAGCGTCTAAAACCTGCGAGCTGCTCGAAAAGGAATACGGCCTTGCCGTTAACAGGCCGGCCTTCATGCTTGGCAATGTTCTGCCCGATACTTCTTTCAGGATGAAACGCCCCGTGCACAGGATCGATAACTGGGGAGACCGCGTAAACTTGATGATCGACGACCTGGAAACCGGCATGTCCGTTTCGAACCGCCGTTATTCGCTGAGGCTCGGTGTCGTCTGCCACTTTGTTTCCGATTTTTTCTGCCTTGCGCATAACGACGCGTATTACCTTAAGCAGATCGCCCATTTTATATATGAAACCAGGCAGTCGAAGGAATTTATCCGCCTTAAACGCTCTGACGAAAATTTCGACCCCTCGCTTTTCATACCGCCCGATATGGACGTCATAGCCTATATTGCCGAGCGCCATAAGGCGTTCATAAGCAATGAGGTTACGTATGAACGCGAGTTTTCCGATTCCGTTGAAATCTGCGCTTCGATATGCGGAACGCTGATCGCCGAAGGGATTTTACTCCCCGCTTAAAAAAAAATCAAAGCTGCCTCAAACGAGGCAGCTTTTTTTATGTGAAAATTAATTGTCCCACCGGTTTTATTATCCCTCTAAAGTATTCCCGCCGCCCGCTACCGGAATTTTTCCCGATTTCGCGGGCTTAGGCTTGACTATCGCCGTAAAGAAGTCCTTGACCCTCGCCAGATACTCGCGCGCGTAGTTATACCAGATGTTCCTGTATGGCCTTCTGTCGGCTGCAACGCCGTAAGCGTCGATGCCGAGCGCCCGGGCGATATACAAAGCGCGGCCCAGATGGAATTCCTGCGTTACGATGAACGCCTTTTTGACCCCGAAAGTATTTTTCGCGCGGTACATCGATTCATAGGTCGAATATCCCGCGTAATCCATAAAAATAGCTTTTTCCGGCAGGCCTTCCTT
>JAUZPW010000010.1 GCA_030705725.1 Bacillota bacterium | reverse complement strand
TCCTCGCCGTAGCCGAGCGCGCGGAGCAAAAGCGTGAGGCACATATCCGGAGTGGCGTCGGCATACGGCTCGAAGAAGCTTTTTGACGCCCCTTTTATAACGCCCTTTTTATAAAGAAAGCCGATGTCGGGCCGGGCCCACAGGGGTACGTCGATAAAAGGGGAGTTTGCGGCCTCTTTTTTAAGGTCGCCGCCTCCCGACAGGAGCCTTGATATGAGCACGGCGGCTTCAAGCCTTGTGGGCGCGCGATTCAGCGCGCAGCCGCCGTTTGTTTCCCGGATTACCCCGAGGCTTAGAAGATAGCCTGCCTCGCGCGTAAAGTCAGCCGCGAGAGCCGTTTCCGCAAAAAAGATAAGCGTGGCGAGAACAAAAACGGTCAGTCTTAATGCCCTTTTCATAGGGGCGCCCTCCGTTCTTTAAAAAACGGCGGGGTTAGTCGCCCCGCCGTCTTGAAATCCGGCTTATTCCGCGGAAATAATAAAGTAGTATACAGGCTGGCCGCCGTCTATCACGGTTATCTCGGCGTTTTTCGCCGTTTTTTCGAAAACCGATTTGACCGTCTCGGTCTGATCGTCCGCCGCTTCGCAGCCCTTTATGACGGTAACGAAGGACGTGCCTTTTTTTATAAGCCCGCCCGAAAGTTTTTTTGCCGTGTCGTAAAAGCGCTTGCTGTGATATATAAGCTTTCCGTCGAGCAGGGCTATGAAGTCGCCTTCCTTTATCCGGCTTTCGCCGAAAACTGAATCGCGGGCGGCATAGGTTATAAGCCCGGTGCGCACCTTTTTAATCGCTTCCTCCATTGCCTCTCTGTTCTTTTCGGGCTCTTTCGACGAATCGTAGGCCAAAAGCGCCGATATGCCCTGGGGAACCGTTTTTGCCTGAAGCACGATTACCTGCTTGGGAGAAAGCGGCACCGCCTGCTCGGCGGCCATTATAATATTCTTGTTATTCGGGAGAACATAAACGATTTCGCTCGGCGTCCGGTCGACGGCAAGCAGAATATCCTCGGTGGACGGATTCATGGTCTGCCCGCCCGACACGACCTGATCGACGCCGAGATCCTTAAACACCGCGTTTAAGCCTTCCCCAGCGGCCACGGCCACAAAGCCGTATTTCCTCTCGGGCTCCGCTATTTTATGTTCGGGCGGAATAAACGGCGCGCTTTCTTTTTCTCCGCTTATTATTTTCTCGGTATGCTGTTCCCTCATATTCTCGATCTTTACGCTTTTAAGCGCTCCGTATCTGAGGGCTTCGGAAAGCACGCGGTCTGGCTGGTTTGTGTGCACATGCACCTTTATTATCTCGTCGTCGTCCACAAGCACGACGCTGTCGCCTATCGAATTGAGCAGGTGACGGAGCTTCTCGGGGCTGCGCTTTTTATCGTCGCGGCTCGCTATAAACTCCGTGCAGTAGGCAAATTTGATGTCTTCGGTCTTAAAATCGGCGAAATCGGCACCTTTCGGCTCGCCTGCCGTCATGACGGGCTTTTGAAAGGTCACTTCGCGCGCGTCTTCGCCTGAGTAGGCATGCTGCATGCCCTCGAGAATCGTGATATAGCCGAAAGCCCCGGCGTCGACTACGCCCGCTTTTTTAAGCACCGGGTTTTGCTCCGTTGTTTTTTGCAGCGCTTCATGGGCCGTATCTATCATCTCCCTGAACATCGCCGATATATCGGCTCCGTTCTGGGCGGCCTCTACCGCTTTTTCGGCGGAAACCCTTGAAACCGTGAGTATCGTTCCCTCCGCGGGCTTCATTACGGCTTTATATGCTGTCTCGACGCCCTCGGTAAGCGCCCGCGAGAAGGCCAGCGCGTCTGCCGACGCCTGATCCTTCAGTGATTTCGCGACGCCGCGGAACAAAAGTGAAAGGATTACCCCCGAATTTCCGCGCGCGCCGCGCAAAAGCGCCGACGCCGTCGTTTCCGCAGCCTTATTAAGCGGCTGATTATCGAATTTTGAAAGCTCCGCCATCGCGTTGCTCATTGTGAGCGCCATATTTGTTCCCGTGTCCCCGTCCGGGACGGGAAAAACGTTCAGCTCGTTTGCCTGCTGTTTTTTGCTTTCTATCGCGCAGGCGGCATCAATAATCATTTTCTTAAAGGTCTGCCCGTCAATTACACTAGCCAATGAGTGCTCCCCCTGTTAGCCGACGTTAATTGAGTCGACAAAAATCTCAACGTTTTTTACTTTAACGCCGGTCATGCGCTCCACATGGTAGCGCACCTGATTTATTATCGCGTTGCAGGCGGCGGTGATATTTATCCCGTGCTCGACCGCGATGTGAAGCTCTATTTCAAGCTCGCCGGTTTCGGTTTCCGTAATTTTGACGCCCCGGTTCATAGCATCCTTTTTAAGGAGCCTGACGAAGCCGTCGGCAACGCCCCTGACGGTCATGCCTTTTACGCCGAAACAATTCATCGCGGCGCAGCCCGCTATGGATGAAATCGCATCCGGCGAAATATTTATCATGCCGTTTTCATTCTGTATATTCACCCTGACCGGTCCCTCCTTTATGCAGGGAATAAGGATGTTTCATCTTCTTCGTATGTATCATTTTATTATATGCGGCCTTAATTTACAATACTTTATTGCGTTCTAAACGGTCAAGCTCGCGTTTGTGGCAGGAAAAAAGAATTACCTGCCTTGTTTCGGAAATCTCACGAAGGACGTTAAGAGCGTTTTCGAGCCTTTCGTCGTCGAAGCTTATAAGCACGTCGTCTAGGATAAGCGGGGCCGGGCCGTCGCCTTTCAGCAGAAGGCCGCAGAGCGCGAGCCTTAGCGAAAGGTAAAGCTCGTCGGCCGTGCCCTGGGAAAACCAGAGTATTCTGCGCATAACGCCGTCGCCGCCGGCTGCCTCGAGTTCCTCGAGCCCCCGTGAAACGAGCACCTTTTCATATTTTCCGTTTGTCATACGCGAAAAGTATTCGGAGGCTTTTTTAGCTATTACGGGGGAGACCCTTTTTGAAATCTCCGAGGCGGACGCCTCGACGGTCTCCTGCGCCAGCACCAGTGAATCAAATACGGAGCGGAGCCGGGCAATTTTCACGGCGGCGTCCTCCTGCTCGCTTTCGAGCTTTATGAGGTCGCCGGACTGCTGAATGCGCCCCGAAATTGCGCTTGCCTCGGCGAAAACCGACGCGTGCTCCGCGTCGAGCTCCGCAAGCTCCCTTTTGTACTCCGAGAGGCTTCCTTCGGGCCTAGGGCCTCCGGGTTTTTCAGCTTCCGCCCCGCTGCCCGCGCGAAGGCCAAGGTACGCCTCCGCTTCTTTTGCCGCCGCGAGCCTGTGCGAAAGCGCGTCGAGCTCGGAAACTTTCCGTTCGAGCGCTTTAAGCGCGTCCGCCGCCTGCTCCTGCGTATCGGCGTGTATGCCGAGCGACAGAAGGATTTTTTCGAGTTCCCGCTCGGACGCTTCGCAGTCTTCGAGCGCCGTTTCGCAGCGTTTTTTGGCTTCCATATATTTTGCTTCTTTTTCCTCCGCCCCGGCTTTTTCCTTCTTTCTGAGGACAAAACCGAAGACCGTCGGGAGGGCGCCCGCAAGGGCCAGGACGCCCGCAAGCGGATAAACCCCTTTAAGAACTAAAAGCGCCGCCGCAAGCATAAGCAATATGCCGGCAGCAATAAGCGCCGCGCTTTTTTTACGGGGAGCGCCTCGGCGATCATTTTGGAGCGGCAGAAGAAGCTCCCCGGCCGCTCTTTTTTCGGCTCTTTTTTCGCGGGCCTCCGCCTGAAGCTCCCAAGCCTTGCTCAGAAGCTCCCGGTCGGCTGTTCTGCCGGAACAGGTTATCTCTTTCTTTGCCGCGTCAAACTCCTGTTGCAGCTTTTGCGCCGCTTCGCGGGCGGAGGCGAGCTTCAGGACGCCGTCATACGCGTCGTGCTCCTCAACAGACGTTATTTTACTTTTAAGCTCCGCGCGCTTTTCTTCGAGTTCAAGCATTTTTGAACGTACGAGGGTTTCCTTTGAGGCGAGGCTTCTTATCATTTCGATGGCTTTTTGGAGCTCGAAAAGCCTTTCCTCGAGCTTTGGCAAAAGGCCCTTCGATTTATTCAGCCGGATGGTGTTTTTCATGCGGTCTATGCGGCTTTGCGCTTCTTTCGCCGAGGTTTCCTCGTCTCCGGAGGTATAGAGCGCCTCGATTTTGCGTTCCATCTCGGCGGAGTTTCCGCAGGACATCGAGTTATGTGTGATAAAACCGCTTTTTTCAAAGGCTTCGCGCCCGACGCCGCACAGCACCTCGCCGCAGTTATCTGCGCCGAGCTCTTTTAGGTCGATTCCGGTTTCCGCGTCGTAGGCCCTGAACTCCTTTGTTTTTCCCGTTTCGGAAAACACGCGGCGAAGGACGACTTTTCTTTCTTTATACAGAATGGTAAGAGTGCCCGACGCGTCCTCTCCGCCGCTCCACGGCCTGTAACGTTCCTTTTCGGCAAGGGAGGACGCGCCCGTGCGCTCCCTTTGCGGCATACCGTAGAGCATCGCTCGGAAAAAAGCGCACCAGGTGGATTTTCCCGCTTCGTTCGGCATGGAGAAAACGTTAAGGCCGCCGCCGAAGCTTAGCCTCTTATGGCGGAGCGTTCCGAAGCAGGCCTCGGCCTCAAGTATCTTCACAACGTTTCACCCCCAAGATTGAGGTCGGAGCCGTTTAAGGCGGCGAGCCCGAGGCGGACGGCAAGCTCGGCTTTTTCGCGCTCTTCGCCGTCTTTCGCTTTTTCTATAGCATTCTTCATGCGCCGCAGGAAGATACCCTTGAGCGAATCCTCGTTAAGGGCTTCCCACATATCCCGCTTTGGCGTCGTTTTGTCGCGCACGCAGACGTAAAAAGCGAGGTCTGAAAGCTCTCTTATAAGGCTCTCGGAGTCGATGTCAAACCCCGCTTCACCCGTCAGAGTAAACCTTATTATATCGTCTTCCGAGTTTTTCAGAACCGATGCCCTCGCTGAGGAAGCAAGCTCCCGAATTGACGACGCTTTATCGGCAGGCACCTGGATTTCAATATAGCGGCGCCCCGGCACGGGAATAAAATCAAGTTTCACGTCCCGGCGGGAAACTTCGCCGAGCAGGACGCCTTTTTCGCCCTGTTCATCAAAGCCGCGCCCGAAAACGCAGCCGGGGTAGGCGTAATGCGTTTCGCCCGCTTTTTTTATGCCCGAGTACGCGTGAACATGCCCGAGCGCCAGATATAAAAGCCCGCTTTGGGCTATATCACGCTCGCTTATCGGGTTATAGGGAGAATTTGCCGAGAACATGTCGCCGTGCATTACCATCACGGCGGCTTCGCCGTCGTTTACCCGAAAGCCGCTCAGCAGCGGACCCGTAACGTCGGGAGAATCAAACCCCGCGCCGTAAACAGCAATATTGCCGCACTGCACCCGGGAAATCCCGGAGTCCGTGAAAATATGTACGTTTTGGGGCCAGCTTACCGATCTGTAAGGCGAGCGAAAGCCGTAATAATCATGGTTTCCGGGGGCTATAAACGCCGCGCAGTTTAGCTTTCTGAGCTCGTCCGAAAGAAAAAGAACCGTCTCGTAAAGCGCGTCCTTTCCGTCAAAAAGGTCGCCCGATATGAGGAGGATATCAGCCCGCTCGTCGTTCGCGAGCCCCACGATAAAGCGAACCGCCTCTTTTTGCTCTTTTCGCATTATCGCGGCTTTTTCCGGGCTCAGGGCCTTATACGGGCTGTCGAGGTGCAGGTCGGCGCAATGCAGTATTCTGGCCATAGTCCGAAGATTCCTCCGATTCAGAAGTTTTACCTGACCCAGTTTTCAAGGTTATAAAATAAATCCTGTTCCGACGGCTCTATGCCAGACGCGAGCGACGGGCAGGTCAGGAGAATGTCCCTTACAAAGCCGACGGGTATAAAAGGGTATTCCCGGCGAAACATGTTATAAAAGCTCTGCGCGAGCCCCGTTCTTTCGTCCGCCGTCGCCGCCTGGTATGCGTCGTAAGCGTTTTTCAGAGCGCCGCTGTTATAGCCCGGAGTACTGAGCGCGCCTCCCGGAGTTAAAAAAGCGTCCAGTGAAAAACCGGGGCTCAGCAGCACGCGGCCGACGTAAATATCATAGTTCCGGCTTGCTACAAGGGCCTTGTATTCGTCAAAGCTGCGCTCGTTTATATGCGTTTCTACGCCGATGCTGTTAAAAGACTGCGAGACGGCTTCGGCGATGTCCCTCATATACCTGTTTTCCGAGCTGCAGAGTATTTCGAGGTTGATTTTTTGATCCGCCTTGCCGCTTTCGAGCAGGGCGGAGGCTCCCTGAAAGTCCTGATCCACGGCGGCCTCGTTTATCGCTCCGTTTTGAGCATGCGGGTTTATCGGGATGTCCGTCGGGTCCAGAAGGCTTGAAAACTCCTGTTTCGCGAGGGAGGAACGCCCTATGGCTTTCGACAGGGCGCACCTTACGGCCGGGTCGCTTAGCGGAGCCCTGCCTGCGTTTACCCCCAGGTAGATCATCTGGGAAGTCGGGTAGGTGTGGGACTCGGCGTCGCCCCTGTATGTTATAGCGACCGAACTGATCTTGGATTCCGCAACGGCGTCGATATCCCATGTTTCAAAGCCGTAAACGAGCATGTCCGCCTTCGTTACCGGAACGAGCCTGATTTCGCCGACGGGGAGCGTCTTTCCGCCGTTCCAGCCCGCAAACGCGGAAAGAACCATTTCGCCGTTCGGTTTATTTTTGACGGTATAGCGCCCGGTTCCGTCCGGGATGTCGCCGTCTTCGCCTTCCTTTATAACAGGCACGCAGAGCTTGGCCCCGAGCCCGCCGTCCGGCTTTCTGAGCGATATAAGCACGGTCTGATCTCCGTCCGCCTTAACGGACGATATGTTTTTGAGCCTTTCGGCGTAAGCCGGGCTCCTTCTCGCGAGATCAAGCGAATATTTTACGTCGGATGAGGTAAGTACGGAGCCGCCGTGAAACTTTACGCCCGGCTTCAGATTTATCGTCCAGGTATTTTCGGACGCCGTATAAGACGCGCAAAGAAGAGGGGAAACGTTAAAGCTGCTGTCCTCGCGGAAAAGGCCCTCGTAAACGAGCGTGCAGAGCTGGAGATTCAGCTTGCCCGTGTTTTTATAGGGGTTAAGGGGCATATCCTTTTGATAGGCAAGACCGAACTCATCGTCGGGAGGCCCCGACCGGGCCGCAGCGGAGCCCGCCTGACCCGAGGGCGCGGTTTCCCCGGCTGAGGAGGCATCTGAATTATTAATTGCCGAGCAGGAAACACAGGCCGCCGCAACCGATAAAGTTAATAATACCGCAAGTAATTTTTTATTCATTTTCCACTCCCGGTTATAAGGTCATAGTTATAAACGCGCCCGAGACGCCCCGTTTTCCGCCCGTTTTGCGATTCGACCAGAAAAGCTCCTGCATGCATCCTGTGCAGCAGCCGGAATCCTCAATACGGCCCCCCGAAAGCCCGGCGCTTTCCAGGATCATTCGGTTAAGCCCCGGAAGGTCGACACGCCATTTCTGCCCGCACTTTTTTATATAGCCGCCGGCGCGGCTCCCAAGCGCGGAGCAGAGCGCCTCCGGCACGTCGGCGTCCGTCTCGTAGCAGCAGGGGCCTATCGACGGGGACAAGGCCGCAAGCATGTCCTCCGGTCTCGAGCCGAAGCGATCCCGCATTGCAAGAACCGTTTTTTCATAGGTTTTGAGCGCCGTGCCCCGCCACCCGGCGTGCGCAGCGGCGATCACCCTTTGTTTGGGATCGAAAAAAAGCGCGGCCGTGCAGTCGGCGTAAAACACCGCGAGTGTTATGCCTTTTTCAGCCGTGACAAGGGAATCGCAGCCGGGGCGCTGCCTGTCCGGGGGAAAAACGCCGGTATCCGCTTCGGTTACTGTTTTTACCGTGTCCCCGTGAACCTGCCTTGCGGGTACGATGCTCTCTAAAGGGACGCCTAAAACCGCGCAGACCCTGCGGTAGTTTTCCATTACGTTTTCACGCTCATCGCCCAGGCTGAAGCCGAGGTTCAGGGACGAAAGATGCCCGCTGCTGACGCCTCCCGCGCGGGAGGTGAAAAGGTGCTTTAGTCCGTCTTGCGCCGACATGGCGTGAGACGTCAGGTACATGAGCTTGCCGGAATAGTTTTCACGCATCATTTTATCGAGACCCTTTCGACCGAGAGGCAAAGGCCGTTCGTTTCGTCTATTTCAAAAATCGCGCCGCAAAGCATCGCGTCGCCCGGCGCCGTTTCAAAGCGCGGAGGAAGATCGCCCCTGAAAAACGCTATGGACTGCTCCGGCCTGATGCCAAGCACCGAAACTGAAGGCCCCGTCATCCCGAGGTCAGATATATAGCCCGTTTTCTTCGGGTTTACGCGCTCATCAGCCGTCTGCACATGCGTATGAGTGCCGAAAACAGCCGACACCCGGCCGTCAAGATAATATCCCATCGCGTTCTTTTCGCTTGTGGCCTGCGCGTGAAAATCGACGACCGTGATTTTCGCGTCGTTATCCTTTATGAGCCTGTCGGCTTCCAAAAACGGATTGTCCGGCCCGAAATCCATCATGCAGCGCCCGATCAGGTTTATTACCTTTATTTTGACGCCGCCCGCCCAGAAAACGCCCGCGCCCCGCCCCGGCGCCTGGGGCGCAAGGTTCGCCGGACGCAGGATAAATTCGTTTTCGTCAAGATACCGGCCTATTTCCCGGACATGAAAGGTGTGGTTTCCGAGGGTTATTACGTCGACGCCCGCGGAAAATATGGCCTCGGCCTGGCCTTTTGTGAGGCCGAGACCGTTTGCGTTTTCTCCGTTGGCTATTACAAAGGAAATGTCTTTTAATTTTTTTAAAGCACGGAGATGCTTATTCAGCATTTCAAGCCCTGATTTACCGACTATATCTCCGATTGCGAGTATATTCAAAGAGCTTCACTCCTTTTTGTTATTATACCCCATTTGCCTGAACTTTTCTATATTTAAGGTAAACTCAACCCGAACCGATCAAGTTTTTAAGACAGGGGCGGCGGCGGCCCAAAAGCGTTTAATTTCGCCCGCGGCGGCGAGGGCGCGGACTGCGGTTTTTTATTGCTTTATGTTGTCTTTTGCTTAAGTTAGTTAAATATTCCCTGTATTTAGCAGGTAAAAATCGCCTTTCAGCGTCGAAAAAAGTCGATTTTTTCTTAATGAATGTCCGATATTATGGGAGTATAGTAGAATAAACGGCTATTATGTCAAATTTAGAGGAGGCTTCAACAGATGAAATCGGTTGTTAACGTTTACAGCAGAAGCATGTCCGACATAGCTGGGCTGCAGCAGGGATCGGAGGTATCCTACTGCCTGCTCGAGACCGACTTTGAAGGCCGGAAATCGTATGGCATCCAGGTGTCCGAGAAATGCAAGTCATGCTGCCGCACGGACGAGCTTTCGGACATATCCGCCTCTGAAAGCAGGATCAGGTCTTTATTGACCCTTTTATTTGAAAATGCTATCATGATAGACGTATGGCGCGATATTGTTACGGATTTTGTGGCTGAAACGGAGCTTTAAGCATTTTCGGAAAGGACAGATGATGGAAACAGACAAAATCCGCGTTCTGGTTGTCGACGACAACGACGAGATTTGCGACATATTGAATAATTTTTTCGACCTTACGCCGGATATTGAAGTTTGCGGGATCGCAAATAACGGAGCCGACGCCATTGAGGATATAAACAGGCTTTGCCCGGATGTCGTCCTGCTTGACATAATTATGCCCAAGCTCGACGGGGTGTCCGTTCTTCAAAGGCTCTGCGAATGCCCGCCCCCGAAAAAGCCCTGCATTCTGGTTCTTTCCGCTATCGGTCAGGAAAGGGTCACGATGACGGCCATGTCTCTGGGGGCGTCCTATTATATGATAAAGCCCTATAACCTTGAGGACCTGCTCCAGCGGATTTACCTTATGACAGGGAAAACCCGGGAAAGCAAGGCTGCCCCCGAGGAGCAGCCGACTTCGGGCATTATAAAGAAAAACGTTATTGAACTGGGCGTCCCCACCAATATACTCGGCTACAAATATATCACTGAAGCCGTGAAGATGATCGTTCAGGAAGAACGCGCCTTTCCGATCACGAAGCAGATTTACAAAACAATCGCGAAATCGAACAACACCTCGGTCGAATGCGTTGAAAGCTCAATCCGCAAAACCATCGACCGGGTCTACAAACTTAACAACGAATCTTTCAGGGATCTGATGCGCCTTACCGCCACTCCCACAGATAAAAAGCCGTCAAACAGCAGATTTTTATCAAATTTGGCTGAAAAAATCAAGATGGAAAACAGTGAAAAACTGAAAATAGGCATCTGATTCTGACGCCGACCTCCTGAGGAGACAATTCAATGGGAAATGAAAACGCATATTTGACGCACGAGCTCTCCGGAAACGTTCGAAGCTCCGGCAAATTCGGCAATTTCTGGCTGCTGAAGGATTCAGAGGAAATTATCCTTTCGGACGAGGCCAGGGACATTCTTTGCATTAAGCCGGCGGGTAAAGTATCCGCCCGTTTTGTTCTTTCAAAAATTCATCCCAGGGACAGAGCTTTTATCGAGGAAAAGCTCTCCAGGCTCAGCACTGAAAAATCGGTTACAATCGTTCACAGGGCTGTTATCCGCAAAAAGGTGCTGTGGATCGAGACCTCGGTAAACAGGCTTACGGAAGCTGAGGGCTTTCCGGTATTTTATGCCGGAGTTTTCCGCGATATTACCGCCGAGAAGCGCAATAATCCGGGCGCGCCGCGCCGCCGGGAGACCGTTCTTCTCAGGGACTGTCTGGATGAATCCTTAAACCTTACGGCGCTCAGGGATATTGTCGAAAATGCCAAAAAGAGCATCAGGGCTATTGCGAACACCGATATGGCCGAGGTTTTCTTCACAAGCGGGGGAGAGCTTATAAAAAACGATTTTTCCGGTTGCGACAAAAACAGGATTTTCAGGAAAGCGCTGTTACGGTCCTCTTCGCTCGGCAGCTGCCTTAAAACCGGCGAAACGGTTATACTGAAAAGGAACTACTTAAACAGCATTCAGGATCAGCTGCTCTTAAAAGAGCTGGGCGTTCGCACGCTCATTCACTTACCCGTAAAATCCGGCGACGCCGTTATCGCGGTTTTATCGCTGGCGTTTTCGAGCGCGGTGATTTTATCCAAAGAACGGCTCGCTTTCTGCAATACTTTCTGCGGGTATCTCTCCGTCCAGCTGCAAAACGCGCTGCTGATTGAAAAGTTCCTTAAGGAGCTTTCAGTACGCAAGAAAATAGAAACCAGCATCGACGTTTTATTTTCGGACAGCATAAGCTTAATAGCAATCTTTGACACGGCCGGGCGCTTTGAAAAGATAAGCCCGAACATGTGCAAAAGACTTGGCTACCAGCAGGATGAATTCATAAGCAGGGAATATTCCGATTTCTTATTGCCGGAGGACAGGGACAAAAATATCTGCCGCGCCGTTATGAGCAGCAAAAAACGCACGGTCAAGGGGTACAGGAACCGTTTTTTATGCAAAAACGGCGAAGTGATCGAGCTTTTATGCAACGCGAGGTTTATGCCGGAAGGGAACTGCATCGTAACCGTTTCCAGGGATATTACGGATCAGGAAAAAATAATTGCCGAAAACAGAGAGCTTGAAAAAAACATAGCCACGGAAAAACTTAAGCTCGAGTTTTTCGCGCAGCTTTCACATGAGTTCAAAACCCCTCTGAACATTATTTTGTCTTCGCTACAGCTGATGAAAATCAAGCTCAAAACCGCGGACGACGAAAGCTTCAACCGCGAGTATGAGAAATTTTTCGGATATATGGAACAGAATTCCTACAAGCTTCTGCGCCTCGTTTCAAACCTTATCGACCTCTCGAGGCTTGGCTCCGATTTTCTCGAGCTTAATCTTGAAAACTGCGATATGCCGAGGCTTCTGTCACAGCTTGTCAGGTCGGTCGACGTTTACGCCGCCGCCCGCGGCATTACGCTCAGGTTTACATGCGATATTACCGACCCGCTTTATCTCTACTGCGACAAGGACAAAATTGAACGGATACTGCTTAATCTATTATCAAACGCGATTAAAAACACTAAGCCCGGGGGAGAGATCGGCGTTTCTCTGTCAAACGGCAAAAATTTCGTCAAAATCACCGTCAGGGACACTGGGGTCGGAATCGATCCGTCTGCGCTGCCCTATGTATTCGACAAATTCCGCATGCCCAAAAGAAGCTTTATTCAAAACAGCGACGGCAGCGGCATCGGGCTTTCAATCGTTAAGTCGCTCGTTAACGCGCACAAGGGGGAAATAACGGTAAAAAGCCGGCCCGGCGAGGGCAGCGTTTTCGAGTTCACCATATCGAAGTACCTTAATTCCGAAGCTATGAACCAGCTTATGCTTAAAAGCGTCTGCAACGATGAGAAAAGGTCGAGCCTTATACTTATGGAAATGGCCGATCTGCATTATTTCGGCTGAGCGGGAGGCTCTTATAAACCGACATAAAATAAACCGGCCGGCGGGGAAATCCGCCGGCTTTCACGTTTTGAAAAAGAACGAGGGGGAATTAACTCCCCCTCGTAAACTTTTTATTTTGCATACTCGATCGCGCGGGTTTCGCGGATCATATGAACCTTTATCTGGCCCGGATAGTCGAGCTCCGTTTCTATTTTCTTCGAAAGCTCCCTAGCAAGTATCACCATATCGTCGTCGCTGACTTCCTCCGGCTTTACTATTATCCTGATTTCACGGCCCGCCTGAATGGCGAAGGATTTATCGACGCCGGCGAAATTATTCGCGAGCTCTTCAAGCTTCTCCAGCCGTTTAATATACGCTTCGAGATTTTCACGCCTGGCTCCCGGCCGCGCCGCCGATATGGCGTCCGCCGCCTGCACTATGCACGCTATTACGGTCTGCGGCTCGACGTCGCCGTGGTGGGCTTCTATGGCGTGGATTACCTCGCGGCTTTCCTTATATTTTTTCGCGATGTCGACGCCGATCGCCACGTGCGAACCCTCGATTTCATGGTCGACCGATTTCCCGATGTCATGCAGCAGCCCCGCTCTTTTCGCAACAGTTACGTCGACGCCAAGCTCGGCCGCGAGCAGCCCTGAAAGATGCGAGACTTCGATCGAATGCGCGAGCACGTTCTGCCCGTAGCTCGTGCGGTAACGCATCCTGCCCAGAAGCTTTATAAGCTCCGGATGAATGCCGTGGATGCCGGTTTCGAAGGTCGCGCTCTCGCCCTCCTGCTTGATTATGTTATCAACCTCGCGGCGGGATTTTTCAACCATTTCCTCGATCCTCGCCGGATGGATGCGCCCGTCCGAAATGAGCTTCTCAAGCGCCAGCCTCGCCACCTCGCGGCGGACCGGATCAAAGCTCGAAAGGGTGATCGCTTCGGGCGTGTCGTCGATTATTAGGTCAACTCCGGTCAGGGTTTCAAGCGTTCTTATATTGCGGCCTTCGCGGCCGATAATGCGGCCCTTCATTTCGTCGTTCGGAAGAGGCACGGATGAAACCGTCGCCTCGGTTACATGATCCGCGGCGCACCTCTGGATCGCAAGGGAGATAAGCTCCCGGGCTTTCCTGTCGGCGTCTTCTTTTAGCTCCTGCTCTATTTCCTTCAGCTTCATCGCCGATTCATGGCGCGCTTCGGACTCAACGATTTTCACGATATAGTCCTTTGCTTCCTCGGCGGTCATTCCGGAGATTTTCTCCAAAAGCTCAAGCTGGCTTTTTTTGACGGCTTTGATTTCTTCCTGATGTTCCTCCGCTTCCTTCAGCTTGCGGTTGAGCGTTTCGTCTTTTTGTTCTATGGTTTCGTATTTGCGGTCGAGCGCTTCTTCTTTTTGCTGAAGCCTGCGCTCCTGTTTTTGCAGGTCGATGCGGCGTTCCTTGATTTCCTTGTCTGCTTCGGCGCGATTTTTATGTATCTCCTCGCGCGCTTCGATCAACGCTTCGCGTTTCTTGGCTTCGCATGCCTTGATCGCTTCATTCAACATTTTTCTGGCTTCTTCTTCAGCGCTACCGATCTCTTTCTCGGCAACGGATTTTCTATATAAAAAGCCAACGATTATCCCTATAATAAGTCCGATGAATGCGACTACTACCGGTATAATAAAAACGATTAACATATTTGCCATCCGATTAAACAGCACCTCCTTATTATATTTTTATAAAACGACAGTATAAAGCCATATTTTTTTATATATATTCCGCAAAAAATGTGCTTCCTACCACAATATTTGATTTTATCTTAATTTGCGTTATGTGTCAAGTACGGACGCCTTTACAGCGGCTACAGCGGGCCGAAGCGCCGCGCCTCAGCCCGCTCCGCTTGAATTTGTTTATCTGGCAAATATATGCGTGCCGATTTTTTTTATTACCGGCCTTGAATATATCCATTTGCTAGTCGTTTTTGCCGGGTTATAATAATAAATCGCTCCTCCGGAGGGGTCGTATCCGTTTAAGGCTTCCTGCGCCGCGCGCCTTGCCGCCGGCGTGACCGGCTTATTGAACTGACCGTCGGTTACGGCTGTGAACGCGCCCGGCTGGTAGATCACTCCAGAGATTGTGTTCGGGAAAGACGGGTGCTGCACGCGGTTCATTATGACGGCGCCGACGGCTATCTGGCCTATATACGGCTCTCCTCTCGATTCCGCCGAAATAATCCGCGCCAACAGATACAGATCGTTATTCCTGCTGCCCGAAACGCCGCTCGAAGACCCGCCGGAGACGCCTATCGCCGAAAGCGTTCTGGGGCCGCATATTCCGTCGGCCGAAAGGCCGTGCTTTTTCTGAAAATACTTGACCGCCGCAACGGTTTTCGAGCCGTATATACCGTCGACCGCGCCCTTATAGTAGCCCCAGTCTTTAAGCCTTTGCTGGACTTTTCGGACGACGGCGCCGGACGAGCCGCGCCTGTAGGTCGCCGCCTCGGCTGCCGGCGCGGTCTGAAAGAGCCCTATAATAACAATATTCAATATAAAAAGCAGCACTATGCCATAAACAAGCTTACTTTTATCCCGCATTGTCAAAACCTCCAAATTCTTGATTATTCTGTCTCGCGCAACAAGAATTATTCAGCTAAGCTTTTTTTGACTTTGACGCTTTCCACGTGTATATTGATTCTGAGAGGAGGCGGCATATATGAAGAACTCGGTTTTTCTTTTTAACGGGATGCGCATTTTGCAGGACGATAAATGTCACTCACTCGGCCTTGACACGGTGCTGTTATCGGATTTCGCCACCGTCAAAAAAAACATGCGGGTGTTGGACCTGGGTGCCGGGAACGGCGCGCTTTCCTTTCTTCTCGCGGGGCGGGAAAAAACAGCTGAGTTCGATGGGATTGAAATTTCCGACGCCGCCTGCGCTCTCGCCGACGAAAACATCAGCTTAAACGGGATGCGTGACAATATTAAAATACACCGCGCCGATTTCTGCTCGAAGGATCTGCCGCTCGAACCCAACAGCTTTGATCTCGCCGTTTCAAACCCGCCTTATTTCGCATACGGGTCGGGGAAAAAAGCCGAGGGCGCGAGGGGGCTTGCGAGGTCGGAATCGGCCTGCTCGCTTCCCGGGCTGTTAAAAACGGCCGCCCGCTTTCTTAAATGGGGAGGGTACTTTGCCGTCGTCTACAGGCCGGAACGGCTTTCAGAGCTTATCTTTTA
>JAUZPW010000001.1 GCA_030705725.1 Bacillota bacterium | reverse complement strand
GCTTTTAATAATGAACACTATAACGATAAGGCTTTGCCCGGAGGCTTCGGAACCGCTTTACGAACAGATTTACAAATACATAAAGCAGGAAATAACCGAAGGAAGGTATAAGCCGGATTTAAGGCTTCCGTCAAAAAGGAGGCTTGCAGCGCATCTGCAGTGCAGCCAGAACACTGTTCAGGCTGCCTATAATCAGCTCACGGCGGAAGGCTACATATCGGCTAAGCCCAGAAGCGGGTATTATGTATGCAGGCTTGAAGGAATTTTCAATATTAAAAACGAATTAAGCTTAAAGCCTGACAATTCCGGCTCCGGTTTTTCATATAAGTACGATTTTTCGCATCACGGGGTGGACTTAGACAATTTTCCGTTTGCAACATGGAGAAAAATCTTAAAAGACGTTATAAGCGAATACGACGCGGATTTACTGAAAGCCGGAGGAACACAGGGCGAGCTAAACCTTCGCGTAGCCATATCGGAATATCTGCACAATTCGAGGGGAGTAAACTGTTCTCCCGGGCAGATTATCGTCAGCTCGGGAACCGAGTTTTTACTGCTGCTTCTGATTCAGCTGTTTGACGACGGCAGCGTTTTTGCCATTGAAAACCCCGGTTACGAAAAGCTTAACCTTATTTTTAAAAGCAATCGGGCGGAATATAAAGCCGTCGACCTGGACGAAGCCGGAATGATCCCGGAAAAGCTGTTTAAAAGCCGCGCCGACATTGCGTGCGTTACGCCCTCTCATCAGTTCCCGACGGGACTTATTATGCCCGTCAGCCGGCGCATTCAGCTGTTAAACTGGGCGAACGAAAAGGCCGGGCGTTATATTATCGAAGATGATTACGACAGCGAATTTAAGTACGGCGGGAGGCCGGTTCCTTCCATGCAGGGACTTAACGGAGGAGGAAAGGTAATTTACATGGGCGCTTTTTCAAAATCCCTTACGCCCGCAATCAGAATAAGCTATATGGTTTTGCCTGAGAAGCTGATGGAGCTTTACAGGGAAAAGCTGAGCTTTTATATCTGCCCGGTTCCGGCCGTCGAGCAAAAAGCCCTTTACCGGTTTATAAGCGGGGGCTATTTTGAGAGGCACCTAAACCGAATGAGGAACATTTACAAGCAGAAAAGAGAAACGCTTATAAAAGCTTTGAAAAACGCGCTGCCGAATTCTGCCGTCAAGGGAGCGAACGCCGGTTTGCACTTAATTCTGACGGTTGACAACGGGATGAGCGAGGAGGAGCTTATTTTGTCCGCCCGCAATAACGGAGTTAGGGTTTACGGCATTTCGCAGTATTATTTCGGCGACGCGCCGAAAGACGGGAATACGTCTTTATTATTGGGCTTCGCGGCGCTGAGGGAAAAAGAAATATATGAAGCGACTGAAAGGCTGCGGAAGGCGTGGCTTTAGGAACGATCCGATTCGATTAGTCAAAAGAGACTGGCGCTAATATTGAGAAAGCGATTTTATTTTATATAAATACAAATTTCACCCATAAATGTTTGAAACTGGACATATCTTATGCCGTATGCTACAATCATAGGATACCCGCGTAAAGCCGATACGGAGGAAACACAATGAATGATTTATCCGCGCCGACAAATGCCACGGGCAGATTCCGGCGCATTTTTATAGGCGACCGCGTCTTTTACAAAACCGTGCTTATGCTCGTTGTGCCGATCGTCGTGCAGAACGTTATATCAAACTTCGTAAATCTGCTTGACAACGTTATGGTCGGGCAGGTAGGCACGGTGCAGATGTCCGGTGTGGCCATAGCGAACCAGCTTATTTTTGTCTTTAACCTTACAATATTCGGCGGGCTTTCCGGCCCGGGCATTTTCGGCGCGCAGTTCTACGGCGCCGGGGACAACGAAGGCCTGCGCAGCACCTTCCGCTTTAAGCTTATTACGGCGGCCGTCGTGCTGGCTGCCGCCGTTACGGTTTTCACGATATACAGCAAACCTCTTATTTCACTGTACCTTACCGGGAAGGGCAATACGGCCGACGCCGGCGCCATGCTAAGATACGGCCGGGATTATCTTAAAGTTATGCTCTGGGGACTGCCGCCTTTCGCCCTTTCACAGGTTTACAGCGGCACGCTTCGCGAAATGGGCGAGGCTGTGCTTCCGATGAAGGCAAGTCTTGCCGCGGTGTTTACAAATCTCTGCTTCAACTATGTCCTTATATACGGCAAGTTTGGGTTCCCGATGCTTGGGGTGGTCGGCGCCGCCATCGCCACGGTAATATCGCGTTACGTGGAAATCTCGATAATCGCTATTTATACTCACAGGAGCGCCGAACGGTTTCCGTTTATTACAGGTATGTACCGCACACTGAATGTGCCCCGCGCTCTCGCGCTCAATATCTTCAGAAAAGGAACGCCTCTTCTGGTAAACGAGCTTCTGTGGTCTATCGGGGTGACAACGCTGACACAAATATTCTCGACATGCGGCCTAAACGTTGTAGCCGGGCTAAACATATCAAGCGTTGTTATAAATCTTTTTAACGTCGTATATCTGTCCATGGGTACAGCAGTCGCCGTCATAATCGGGCAGGCTCTCGGGGCCGGGGAAATAAGGCGCGCGAAGGAAGACGTATGGAAGCTTATATTCTTCAGCATCTGTTTATGTTTAGTTGTCGGGGCAATACTTTCGGCGCTGGCGCCTTTTATTCCGTACATTTACAACACGACGGACGAAGTGCGCAGAATGGCGACCCTTTTTATGATTACAAACGCCTTTTATATGGTGTTCAACGCCACAACAAACTGCTGCTATTTTACTCTGCGTTCCGGAGGGAAAACGTTTGTAACCTTCCTGTTTGACAGCGTATACACATGGGTTGTTTGCGTGCCGTACACGTTTGCGATTACCCATTTTTCAGGCCTCGACATTTACGTCATATACCCCATATGCTATCTGGTCGATATATTAAAAAGCGTTATAGGGGTGCTGGTGCTGAGAACGGGCTACTGGGCGCAGAATTTTGTCGCCGAAAGCGCAGATGCGGATCTGGCAAAAGATGCAGCGAAGCCCGGCTGAACGATTTAGTCCTTAACCTTATAAAAAAACGAACGATGGGAGCCGTTTTAAAAATAGCCCCCATTGTTCGTAAAAACTAAGCTCTATTATTACTTACTATTTTCTCAAAATCGGACCTGATATTATTCGCGCTGTCGGCATATATTCCGCCGTGGTAGCAGATTATTTTCTCAATGTCTAAATTTATAAGCTTTTCAATGGATTTAAGCGCCATCGGCATATCCATTGTATATTCAGGGTGCGGAATATTCAGCTTTCCGTTATAAATACTCAGCGCGTCCCCCGCAATCAAAGTCTTTTCCCGGATAGAGTACAGGCTTATATGGCCGGGCATGTGTCCGCTTGTATCGATTACCTGAAGGCCGCCGCACACAGGCAGAATATCGCCGCTGTTTACGGATGATGCGGAATCGACGGTTTTAACTGATTTCAGCATATCCATGAATACTTTGCTTTCTTTTTTCTGCGCGTCGGTCAGATACTTTTCTTTTTCCTCCGCCTGGATAAGCCGCAGGGATTTTGCTTTGCCCGTAACAAAAGGTTTCTGAGCCTCAGAACAGAAAACTTCTATTCCGCCGTACTTTTCCGTTATTTCCTTTAATGCGCCCATGTGATCGTAATCATGGTGCGTAATAATTATCCTGACGATTTCATTGATTTTTAGACCTGCCTGTTCCATAACCTTTTCTATTTCGGGCAGATGCTGCGGACAGCCGCAGTCAACCAGCGTAAGGCCGTTTGCGTCTTTTAACACAGCCGGGTATATCCTTGCTTTTTCGCCTTCGGAACGAAAGCTGAGCGGCAATATTTTGATGCATTCCATAGCGATTATCCTTTCAGAGTTTGTTTTTTAATATACCACAGATATTATAAAAGAAAAAGCTGCAAATAGCAGCAACAGTAATAGAGCTTCTTATAAGTAAACAAACAATATTATATTATATAAAATTTGACATTTAAATAAAAATATATTATCATAATTTCAAATATGGATGATGGATTCGGGAGAGACTTTCAGCGGGAAGCACCGAAGGGGCAGAAACTCTCAGGTAAAAGGACTGAATCCGGACAGAGCTCTGGAAAGCATTTGATGCACCGACGAAGTAATTTTGTTTTTATGCAAAAGAATCTTTCAGGTACCAAGACAGAGCACATCGCGTACACTATATTTAGTACCGATGTGCTTTTTTATTGGAGAAAAAGATATGGAAACCTTGATTTTTTTGCTTGAGATCGTCGGAACCGTTGCATTCACTTTTTCAGGAGCAATGACGGGCTTGAAAAAGAAAATGGATATTTTCGGAGTCGTGATCCTGGGACTGACGACCGCCGTGGGCGGCGGCATCATCAGAGACCTGACTTTGGGGATAACGCCGCCGAAAACTTTTCAAAACCCTGTATACGCGTTGATTTCCATATTCACGGCAATATTAATATTTATACCTGGGGCAAACAAATATTTAACCCGCAACCGCACCATATACGAGAGAATTTTATTTATAATGGATACTCTGGGACTTGGAGTGTTTACCGTCACGGGGATTTATACCGCGTATGAAAAATCGAACGGTTTTAACTGTTTTTTACTGGTGTTTGTCGGCGTTATAACCGGCGTGGGCGGCGGAGTCCTGCGCGACCTGCTCGCCGGCAACACGCCGTACATATTTGTAAAGCACGTCTACGCCTGCGCTTCAATCGCCGGCGCCGTCATATGCGTATTAATGTGGCATAACGCGGGCAGCACCTTCTCAATGCTTACAGGCATTGCGGTAATTGTTCTGCTTCGATTTTTATCCGCATACTTCAAATGGAATTTGCCGCGCGCCGGAAATATTGAATGACCGGGTGACATACACAGAAAATACAAAAATTTTTTGGATAGCAAAAAGAATTTGTATTGCCCATGAATAAAATATTGCATTAAATAAAAATAAATAGTACAATTGAAACAAACAGAATATTATCGGGATTTATATATGCCCAAAATTGGTTGAGCGTTTCTACAAACTACCGTAAATAGTTGTCTATAAGTCTTCATGTCTTCGTGAAGCACTATGACGTATATTTTGGCAGTTTTTAATTTTTTTGTGGAGAGTTTCCAGACAAAAAAGAAGAATTAACGCTGCTTTTCGCGGCGTAAATAAATTTGGAGATGATGAAATGAGAAAGCCACTGGCAATTGTTTTAGTTCTTGCAATGGTACTATCCTTCGCGGCATGCTCCGGCAAGAAGGCCCAAACCAGTTCTTCGGCAGACACCAATACAGCGTCAGGCTCCGCACAGGGCACTCAACCCGCAGGTAAGGTTACGCTTGACAACATCAAGATCGGTTTTGTCCATATCTCAGACCCCAGCGACAAGGGTTATACATATAACCATGATCTTGGTACCAAAAAAATGCAGAAAAACCTTAATCTCCGAGATGATCAGATCGTCAACAAGTATAATATCAAGGAGGACGATTCCTGCGAAAGCGCGCTTCGCGAGCTGGCTGAGCAAGGCTGCAACATTATTTTTGCTACCAGCTTCGGCTTCGAGGACTATGTGCTTGCGGTTGCCGCCGAGTATCCGAATATTCAGTTCTGCCATGCAACAGGCTTTCAGGCCGCAAGCTCCGGCCTTAAAAACGTGCACAACTATTTCGGCAAGATCTATCAGGCGCGCTACCTTTCGGGCATAGCCGCCGGGTTAAAAACAAAGACAAACAAGCTCGGATATGTTTCCGCACAGCCTTTCGCGGAGTGCATCAGCGGCTTCGACTCTTTCTATCTCGGCGCTCTTTCGGTTAACCCCAAGGTGACAATGGACGTTATTTATACGAACAGCTGGAATAATCCGACGGCTGAATCCCAGGCGGCTCAGGCGCTTATCGACAGGGGATGCGACGTTTTAGGCCAGCACTGCGACAGCACCGCAACCCAGACCACGGCAGAGTCCAAAGGGATCTGGGGCGTAGGGTACAACTCCGATATGATAGCCGCCGCCCCGAAAGCCGTTTTAACCTCGGCCGTATGGGACTGGAGCGTTTATCTGACTTATGCGGTAAAAAGCGTTGTTAACGGTGAAACTATCCCCGCCGACTGGTCACAGGGACTGGCCGAGGGCGTTGTAGACGTATCGGCGCTGAACGAAGCCACGGTTGCCGGCGGGACAGCCGACGCCATCAAGAAAGCAAGAGATAAAATCCTCGGCGGCTGGGACGTATTTACGGGACCGCTTTACGACAACAATGGAACCGAAGTTGTGAAGTCGGGCGAAACCTATGAAGATCCGGGCAGCGCTCCCAAGTTTGACAAGGTTCTTAAAGGCATTACTGTTGTAAGCCAGTAAATAACCGTGTTCGGAACGAGAACGTTTTACGTTCTCGTTCCGGGCTATAAAGCATTATGAAGGGGGGGTGTCTTTTGGTAAAGCAAACAGAAACCGCAGTATTGCTTAGTAATGTCGTTAAACGGTTCGGCCGTGTAGTCGCAAACGATAAAGTAAGCCTTGAAGTGCGCAGGGGCGAAATACTCGCGCTTTTGGGCGAGAACGGCAGCGGGAAAACCACGCTGATGAATATGCTTTCCGGCATTTATTATCCGGATGAAGGGCAGATATTCGTAAACGGCCAGGAAGTAAGAATAGGCTCCCCAAAAGATGCTTTTTCTCTTGGAATCGGAATGATTCACCAGCATTTCAAGCTCGTCGACGTGCTTACGGCGGCTGAAAACATTATTCTCGGCCTGCCCGGCAAAGCAAAGATAAACAGGGCCGCGCTTGCCGGAGAGATACGCGAAATCAGTCAGAAGTATGGCTTCCGGGTAGACCCGAACAAAAAAATATACAATATGTCCGTAAGCGAAAAGCAGACGGTGGAGATTATAAAGGTGCTTTACCGGGGAGCAGACATTTTGATACTTGACGAGCCTACGGCGGTGCTCACGCCTCAGGAGACCGACAGGCTTTTCGACGTCCTCCGGAAAATGAAGGCGGACAATAAAGCAATCATAATAATTACTCACAAAATGCACGAGGTGCTGTCCGTGTCCGACCGCGTGGCGATTCTGCGCAAAGGGCAGGTCGTCGGCACGGTTGAAACAAAGGATGCGAACCGGCAGAACCTGACCGAAATGATGGTGGGGCATGCCGTAAGTTTGAAGATAAACCGCCCGCAGCCCGCAGAAAACGGGCAGGAGGCGCTTAAAATAGAAGGGTTAACCTGCCTTAATTCCGACGGAATTAAGGCTCTCGACAATGTAAGCTTCACTCTTCGCAGCGGTGAAATCATGGGTGTGGCCGGAATTGCCGGAAGCGGCCAGAAGGAGCTTTGCGAAGCTATAACCGGGCTTTGTCCCGTTCAGCAGGGAGCAATTTGCTTAAGCAGGCCAGAAGGGGAGAACCTGAATATAGTGGGGCTTACTCCGACCGAGATAATCCGCAGCGGAATCTCCATGGCGTTTGTCCCCGAAGACCGGCTGGGAATGGGGCTTGTCGCCTCAATGGACATTGTAGACAATACAATGCTAAAAAGCTATAAAATCGGTAAAGGGCCTTTTTTAGACAGAAAAACGCCTCGGGCGCTTGCTAAGGATATAGTGGGGAGCCTTGAGATCGTGACTCCCGGATTAAACGCGCCGGTGCGGCTTTTATCCGGCGGAAATGTTCAGAAGGTGCTGCTTGGCAGGGAGATCGCATCCAAACCGATGGTGCTTATCGCAGCTTACCCCGTAAGGGGCCTTGATATAAATTCGTCATACAGGATTTACGACTTATTAAACGAGCAAAAGAAAAAAGGAGTCGCCGTTCTTTATATCGGCGAGGACTTGGACGTGCTGCTTGAGCTTTGCGACTGGATTATCGTGCTTTGCGGCGGCAGAGTAAGCGGCATTTTGGACGCCTCTCAGGCTACTAAGGAAGAAATCGGACTTAAGATGACGCATATCGACGCGCTAAAGGAGGCTGATTTATGAGACCATTAGCCTCTCAGCCTGATAACAGCCGGAAAGAACCTTTTATCAGAATAACGAAGCGCGCCGATATTTCAAGAAGAAATGCGGCACTTATAAGGTCAGCCGCCGTGGTTCTTGCTCTTTTTACCGGAGCTTTGCTCATTATTACTCTCGGCCACAATCCGTTTTACGTATATGCCGATATGCTCAAGGGTGCGCTCGGCACCAAAACGGTCTTTAAGGAAACCGTAAAAACCGCTGTTCCGCTTTTAAGCGCGGCAATTGCTGTCGCGCTGGCTTTCAGGATGCGTTTCTGGAACATCGGGGCCGAGGGCCAGATTCTGGCGGGAGCTATGGGGGCGGCTTATTTCGCACTTTTTCAATATAAATCAATGCCGCATTGGCTTTTGCTTATCGTTATGTGTATAGCCGCTATTGTCGCAGGAGGCATTTGGGGGCTTATTCCCGCTTTCTTTAAGGCAAAATGGGATACAAACGAGACGCTTTTCACCCTGATGCTTAACTACATTGCTTTGGGGATCGAGCAATATCTGCAAAACGGCCCCTGGAAAAATCCAAGAAGCGGTTTTCCGAAAATCTCTATGTTTACCGCAGAGGCTAAACTCCCGAAGCTTTTCGGCGTACATATCGGATGGGTTTTAGCCATCCTGCTCGCGGCTGCGGCATATATTTATCTTACGCACTCAAAGCAGGGGTTTGAAACGGCGGTCGTTGGCGAAAGCACAAACACGGCGCGGTACGCGGGTATGAATGTTTCGAAAATTATTATCCGGACCATGTTTATTTCGGGAGCTATCGCCGGGATTACGGGCTTTATGCAGGTTTCGGGCTCGGACTTTACGCTTACGGAAAACACGGCCGGAGGAGTAGGGTTTACGGCCATCACGGTTGCCTGGCTTTCAAAGCTCAACCCCATTATTATGATATTTGTGTCTTTCGCGCTTGCAATACTTGAAAAAGGTGCGAACCGCATACAGACAACTTTTAAGATTCCGGCTTCGGCCGCGGAGGTTTTGACCGGAGTTATACTGTTTTTTATGCTGGGCTGCGAATTCTTTATTAATTACAGGCTTGTTTTCAAAGGCAGAAAGGAGCGCAGCAATGGATAAGCTCATAAATTTGCTTTATGCCGCCGTGCTTGCGGGGACCCCGCTTCTTTTCGGAACGCTCGGAGAGATTCTTACAGAAAAATCAGGAAATCTGAACCTGGGCGTCGAGGGCATGATGTTTATGGGCGGCGTAGCGGGCCTTGCGGGAGCCTTCTATTATGAAAAATTCGTAACTGCTCCTTCCGGAGCCCTGGCCGTACTTATTGCGGTTATATGCGCCTTTTTCTCCGGCGCTTTCGGAGCGCTTATATACAGCTTCCTTACGGTAACCATGAGAGCAAATCAGAATGTCACAGGCCTCGCGCTTACTATCTTCGGCGCGGGATTCGGGAACTTCTTCGGCGAGGTCATGGCGAATACCACCGCCAGCGGCTATGCCGGCGTCGGAAACAAAATAAAGGATGCTTTTTTGGGAATCAGCATACCGGGGCTTTCTTCTATCCCGTTTTTCGGCAAACTGCTCTTCAACTACAACATTCTAGTTTATCTGGGAGTTATAATTGCCGCCGCTATGGCTTATTTATTAAACAAAACGAGGGCGGGGTTAAATTTGCGCGCGGTAGGGGAAAATCCCGCGACGGCCGACGCCGCGGGCATAAACGTTACTCTTTTCAAGTATATCGCGACCTGCGTCGGCGGAGGCATCTGCGGAATAGGCGGGATGTATGTGGTTATGGTGACGTGCTCCGGAATCTGGGTGCATAACTGCATTAACGGCATGGGGTGGATTGCCGTTGCTCTGGTTATCTTCGCAACTTGGAATCCGTCCAGAGCGCTTTTAGGTTCGCTCGTTTTCGGCGGGCTGTCAATTTTACGACTTTATCTTCCGCTCGGAATTCCGATGCAGATTTACGGCACGCTTCCGTATGCCGCAACCGTGGTTGTCCTTGTGGCCACCAGCATTCGCCAGTCCCGCGAGCATCGAATACCGCAAAGCTGCGGCTATAACTATTTCCGCGAGGAACGCTGACTTTTACCGCATTACCAATAATAAATCAAAACAGTTTATCGGCACAATTTTTACAGAGGATTTTTGGATTCGAATTTGTCTATTTATGTAAGTATTTGTATAATTTGGGAGGGAAAACGTTTGAGCCGCGACTTTATCATAAAAGGCGATATATGCTGGAGCAGGGATAAAAGCACGCTTTTATCGTTTTCTGACCATTACCTTATTTGCACGGACGGAATTTCACAAGGTGTTTTTGAAAAAATTCCTGATAAATATACAGGACTTAAGGTTATAGACTATTCCGGGATGCTTGTTATTCCTGGCCTCTGCGATTTGCACCTGCATGCATCTCAGTATGCTTTCCGCGCGCTTTATACGGATACCGAGCTTTTAAGCTGGCTTAATAACCACGCCTTCCCGGAGGAAGGGCGTTTCAAAGATTTAGAATACGCAAAAAAAGCGTATGAAATTTTTGCCGGGGACATAAGGGCGGGCGCAACCACGAGGGCCTGCGTGTTTTCAACGATTCACGCGGGCGCGACGGAGATCCTTATGGACTGCCTCGAAAAAACAGGAATGATCGCTTACGTCGGAAAAGTTAACATGGACAGAAACAGCCCGGATTACCTGACCGAAGAAAGCGCTGCGCGGGCGGCATCGGACACGGAGAAATGGATAACGCGCTGCGAAGGGCGCTGCGAAAGGATAAAACCGATTTTGACGCCGCGATTTATTCCGGCCTGTTCCGACGAGCTTATGAAATTGCTTAAAGAAATACAGGTTAAGCACGATCTTCCGGTTCAGTCGCATCTTTCGGAAAACAGAAATGAGATCGAGTGGGTGCAAGAGCTTTGCCCCGACGCTGAGTTTTACGCGGACGCCTACGACAGGTTCGGCCTGTTCGGCGGGGGCGTTAAAACCGTGATGGCTCACTGTGTCGGCTCGGACGACCGTGAAATAGAGAGAATCAGGGAAAGAGGCGTTTTTATAGCCCACTGCCCGCAGTCAAACGAAAATCTGGCGTCCGGTATAGCTCCGGTCAGGACGTTTCTGGATAAAGGCGTAAAAACCGGACTCGGAAGCGACATAGCGGGGGGAGCGCACGAATCGATTTTTCGCGCGATGACGGACGCGATTCAGGTTTCAAAGCTTAGATGGAGGCTTATTGACGAAGGCTTAAAGCCGCTCAGCTTTGAGGAGGCTTTTTACCTCGGGACTAAAGGCGGCGGGGAATTCTTCGGCTTTGCGGGAGGATTTGATGAGGGCTTTGAATTTGACGCCGTCGTTATCGACGACAGCGGTCTGAGGCATCCGCAAAAGCTGACTTGCAGAGAACGTCTTGAAAGGGCCGTTTATTTATCCGGGAATGAGAATATAGCGCATAAATTTGTTTTTGGCAGCATGCTGTTTTGAATATAAATTTTTAAGCGGTCAGCTGCGGCCCGCCCATGGCAAAAGCAGCTCCCGCACAGTGCCGCCGGTATTCGGCGCACAGGACGCAATTAAGCGAAAGGAATGGTCATATTTATGGGTGTTGGGAAGAAGATTGACAGAGTTGACGCGTATGCCAAGGTTACAGGAGAGGCAAAATATTCAGCAGACTTAGCTCCGGACGGGCTGCTTGTCGCCAGGGTCGTACACAGCAAAATCGCGAACGGCCTTGTTAAAAGCTTTGATTTGGATGAAGCGCTTAAGGTTCCGGGCGTGGTTAAAATCGTGACATGTTTTGACGTCCCGGATATTCAGTTTCCGACGGCGGGTCATCCGTGGTCTGTCGAGGCGGCGCATCAGGACGTTCAGGACAGAAAAATACTGAATCAAAGGGTTCGTTTTTACGGAGACGATATTGCGGCAGTGATCGCGGAGGACGAGGTGGCGGCAAGCCGCGCCGCGAGGCTCATAAAGGTCGTTTATGAAGAGTATCCGCCGGTTCTGACGGTTGACGAAGCAATGGCGGAGGGCGCCGTGCCGGTTCACTCTGAATATCCGGACAACATATTGAAGCATACCCGGTTTACTGTCGGAGACGGGGATTTTGAAAAGGCAGCAAAGGAAAACGGGCTGCTGCTGATCGACAAGGTCTATGAGACCCAGCGCGTTCAGCACTGTCATATAGAGGTTCCGGTTTCTTTTGCGTATCAGGACGCAAACGGCAAGATCGTAGTGACCACGTCCACGCAGATCCCTCACATTGTGAGGCGCGTTATAGGGCAGGCGCTCGGAATTCCGTGGGGAAAGATACGCGTGATTAAGCCTTACATAGGAGGCGGCTTCGGCAACAAGCAGGATGTGCTTTACGAGCCCTTAAACGCTTTTTTATGCACGCAGGTCGGAGGGCGCGGAGTGCGCCTGGAGCTCACCAGGGAAGAAACGCTTGCCTGCACCAGGGTGCGCCACGCCGTAAAATTTCATGCCAAGGCTGCCGTCAGACCGGACGGTACGCTGGTTTCAAGAAAGCTCGAGGTATTTTCAAATCAGGGCGCTTATGCGTCTCACGGCCATGCAATCGCGGCAAACGCGGCAAATATGTTCAAGCAGCTTTACCAGGATGAAAAAGGGCTTGAGGCTGACAGCTATACCGTTTATACAAACTCGGCGACGGCGGGCGCTATGCGCGGCTACGGTATTCCGCAAAGCGATTTCGTTACGGAAGCTTTGACGGAGGACCTCGCAAGGCTCACGGGCATCGATCCTCTTGAATACAGGCTTAAAAACTGCGTGAAGGAAGGATATGTCGACCCGCATCTCAAATTCGGGTTCGAAAGCTACGGCTTAAAGGAATGCATACTTAAGGGGCGGGATTTTATACACTGGGACGAGAAACGGGCTGAGTACAAGGATCAGACCGGCCCGGTCCGCCGCGGCGTGGGCATGGCGATTTTCTGCTATAAAACGGGAGTTTATCCCATCTCGCTTGAAACCGCTTCCTGCCGCATGGTGCTGAACCAGGACGGTTCGCTCCAGATCCAGATGGGGGCTACCGAGATAGGCCAGGGCGCCGACACCGTATTTTCGCAGATGGCGGCGGAGTCCCTCGGCATTACCGAGGACAGGATATATGTCGTCTCAACGCAGGACACTGACATTACTCCGTTTGATACGGGAGCGTATGCGTCAAGGCAGACGTACGTCAGCGGCAAAGCGCTGAAAAAGACAGCCGAGCAGCTAAAAGCAAAAATACTGGATTACGCTTCGTATAAGCTTAAGCTTCCCGCAGAGGGACTTGACATAAGAGACAATTATATTGTATCGATGGCGGATAATAAATCGCTTCTTTCGATGGAAGAGCTCGCGACCGAAGCGTTTTACAGCCTTGACCGCTCGGTGCATATCACCGCCGAGGCCACATATCACTGCAAGGAAAACACATTCGCCAGCGGCGTATGCTTCGCGGAGGTTGAGGTGGATATGCCTCTCGGAAAGGTTAAAGTGCTCAATATAATCAACGTCCACGACAGCGGCATACTGATTAATCCCAAGCTTGCGGAAGCACAGGTTCACGGCGGCATAAGCATGGGAATCGGATACGGACTGAGCGAAATACTTCTGTACGACAAAAACGGGAAACCGCTTAACGACAATCTGCTCGATTATAAAATGCCTACCTCGATGGACACCCCCGATCTGCACGTTGATTTCGTGCAGATTAACGACCCGACAGGGCCGTACGGGAATAAGGCGCTCGGAGAGCCGCCGGCAATACCGGTGGCGCCCGCTCTGCGCAACGCGGTGCTGCATGCGACGGGCGTCGCGGTCGACTCGCTGCCGCTCGATCCGCAGAAGCTGGTCGAACATTTCAAAGCAGCAGGGCTTATATAGGAGGGTTAAGCAATGTACGATATTGAAAAAATTTATCAGGCGAAGGATGTGCCGGACGCCGTCCGCGCGCTTGCTGAAAACCCGGATGCCGTTGTGATTTCCGGAGGAAGCGACGTTCTGATTCAGATTCGCGAGGGAAGGCTCGCGGGATGTTCGCTCGTCAGCATCCACAACATAGCGGAGCTTAAGGGCATTGAAATGGATAAAGACGGCACGATACTTATCCGCCCGGCCACAAGCTTTTCGCATATCACGAACAACGATATAATAAAAAAGTATATTCCGGTTCTCGGAGACGCGGTCGATCAGGTGGGGAGCCCGCAAATAAGGAATATCGGGACTGTCGGCGGAAATGTCTGCAACGGCGTAACCAGTGCGGACAGCGCGTCAACGCTTTTCGCACTTAACGCTGTACTCGAGCTGACCGGGGAGAACGGAACCCGTCAGGTACCCATCGGGCAGTTTTACAAGGGGCCCGGCAAAACGGTGCGCGAGCACAGCGAAATATTGACCGCTATCCGCATTACAAAAGACAATTACGACGGTTTCGGCGGGCATTATATAAAATACGGAAAGAGAAACGCTATGGAAATAGCTACGCTTGGCTGTTCGGTCAGCGTTAAGCTTACTCCGGATAAAAAGGCTATAGAGGATCTGAGGCTGGCATACGGAGTGGCTGCACCTACTCCGATGCGCTGCACGGAAACCGAGAGTGCTGTTAAGGAAATGAAGATTTCACCGGAGTTATTTGAAAAAGTGGGAAAAGGCGCGCTCGCGGAGGTCAATCCTCGTTCGAGCTGGCGCGCATCAAAGGAATTCAGGCTTCAGCTTATAGAGGAACTGGGAAAACGCGCGCTTAAGCAGGCGATTATCAATGCGGGAGGTACTTTAGATGCTTAAGGTGATTAATTTGACTGTCAACGGTAAAGCTCACGAGCTTGCCGTAGACGACAGGGAAGCGCTTGTCGACACGCTGAGAAACCGGCTGGGGCTGACGAGCGTTAAGAAAGGCTGCGAGGTCGGCGAATGCGGCGCCTGCACGGTACTTGTCAACGGAGAAGCGATGGACTCCTGCATTTATCTTACCGTTTGGGCCGAAGGGAAAAATATTATGACAGTGGAAGGCCTGAAGGGCCCTAACGGTGAATTAAGCCCGATACAAAAAGCTTTTATCGAGGAAGCCGCCGTGCAGTGCGGATTCTGCACGCCGGGACTTATAATGACGGCTGTGGAAATAGTGGGCACGGGAAAAAAATACAACCGGGACGAGCTGCGAAAACTTATATCAGGGCATCTGTGCCGCTGCACGGGCTATGAAAACATATTAAACGCGATGGAACGCATTGTGGACGAGACCTATAAGGTTGTCGGAAAGTAATATGAGTTGAAAAGGGCACCGCGGAATTTTTATTTGACGCGGTGCCTTTTTTTATTTATAAAAGCTGAGTAATCTGCTGCTTTGCTCAGCGATACATCTTCATTCAGCTAATTCCTTAACTGCCTGTATCGCTTTGTCAACCTCATTTTCAGTATTAAACCAGGAAAAGCTGAACCGCACAGCGCCCTGATCCGTCGTGTACAGCGCCTGATGCAGTCTGGGCGCGCAATGCGCTCCAGGACGGGTGGCAATCTCATAGGTTTCGTACAGTGCATCGGACAAAACAGCGGAATCGTAATCTTTTATATTCAAAGACACAATCGCGGCCCGGCGATTCATAGAAAAGTCACCGTAAACTGTAACACCGCCGATTCCGGCTACACCGTCGTAAAACCGGCGCATCAGCGCAGATTCCTTTTTCCCGATTGTTTCCACTCCAATGTCAAAAATATAATCCAAAGCTGCCGAAAGCCCGGCTATTCCGTGGCTGTTCAGCGTTCCTGCCTCCAGTCGGGCGGGCAATTCGGCGGGCTGGCTCCTTCGGTAGGACTGAACCCCAGAGCCGCCGACTTTCCAAGGCCGTATTTCGACACCCTCCCGGACGCAAAGCCCTCCTGTCCCTTGGGGGCCCATTAATCCCTTATGTCCCGTAAAGCAAAGTATATCTATTTTCATTTTCTCCATATCAATGGGTATTGAGCCTGCTGTCTGGGAAGCGTCCAAAATGAAAAGCAGCCCTTTGCGTTTTGCGATTTCGCCTACCCGTGCCGCATCAATCAGATCGCCTGTCAGATTGGATGCGTGCGTACATACGATAGCCCTTGTTTCATTACGGATAAGTTTCTCAAAATCGGTGCAGTCCACCGTTCCTTTCATGTCGGCACGGACAAAGCTAAGCGCTGCCTGCTGCTCGTCTTCCAGACGGTAGAGGGGACGCAGGACGGAATTATGCTCGAGATCGGTGGTAATAACGTGATCGCCTGAACCGATAGTCCCGTTTATGGCAATATTGAGCGCCTCGGTAGAATTGGAGGTGAACACTACGCGGTCGGCGCTGTGACAATTGAACAGTCTGGCAAGCTTGGCCCGCGTGTCGTAGACCACTCGGGAAGCCTGCAGGGCTCCGCTGTGGGTTCCGCGGGATGCATTTCCACAGGAACTCATCGCCGCCGCGACGGCGTCGATCACCTGCTGCGGCTTTTGAATCGTGGTGGCCGCATTATCAAGATAAATCATGCGTATGTCCTCTCTTTCCGGTGGCCTTATTTCCCCACAGCAGCGGCACACAGGGCCGCGCCGATTGCTCCGGCGTATCGCCCGTTTTGGCCGGCGAGCACCGGAGCGCCAAGCAGGCTGGAAAGCGAGCTTCGCAGATAAGAAAAGCCGCACAATCCTCCCGTAAGGCAAATAGCTGAGCTGGCGTACTGCAATCTGCTTGCCTGCGAAGCAACTTTTTTTGCAATAGAATCAATCACGGCATACGCAATGTTTTCCTTCTGTTCCCCGCGCCCGATCAGACTGATAATTTCCGATTCCGCAAACACCGTACACATGGAGCTTATTGAGGTGTTTCCACCGTGAGACGCCAATTCGCAAAGCTCATCGGGCCGCACTGCCAGCGTATTGGCCATTACCTCCAAAAAGCGTCCCGTGCCTGCGGAACACTTATCGTTCATGACGAAGTCCTTCACCATGCCGTTTTCCACCGCGATCAGCTTCGTGTCCTGACCGCCTATATCAATTACCGTTAAACTGTTCATGCCGTGAATAAAACAGGCGCCTTTCCCGTGGCAGGTGATCTCCGTAACACATTTATTAGCAAACGGAACGGATACCCGTCCGTATCCGGTTGCCACGGAGACAGAATTGCCGGGAGTTATACCCAACTCCGATAATTGCGCGTTAATTGACTCTGCCGTGTCAACGCTGCTCCATCCGGTGGGTTGAAGCAGGCAATACAAGATATTCCTGTTTTCGTCCATTACAACAGTCTTTGCGCAGGTGGAGCCGATATCGATACCGATATAATGCGTCATTTCTCTTTTATCCTTGCTATATAATCAAATTTTAATCCGCGCAGGCTATTATGATGACTGGTTAAGTCAGTTCAGCTTAAAAGCTCTATAAACGCTCCGATCCGGGTATCGATCTGCCCTTGGTCAGTTGTTGAGTAGTCTGTTGTTATGGAAAGATACGGGATGCCTTTTTCCTCCGTCACAAACCGTCTTACGGAATCCGATTCAACGGCAAAGGTATGGCAGGCCTGAAGCAGTACTTCGATAACGCCGTCTGCCTGATAGTCGTGGATCTGTTCGCCAAGGGCCTTGAACCGGCCCGGGTTGGGACTCATAACAGAGCAGTTAACCCGCAGATATTTTTCCGCAATGGCGGTGATGGGGTCGATTGTCTCGTCGATTGGGTCTTTCTTCTCTCTGGGGCCGCAGCAGTTTTCAAAGCCCACCACGTCTGCGCCCAGTTCCTCAATGCGCTTTATAACCTTGTTGATGACGCCATGGGTAGGGCAACCGGTAATAAGGATGCGCGGACGTGACTTTTTCCCTTTATATTCCCGCTCATAAAGGTCCTTAAGCTCCCGTATGCGCTGCTCGAGCGCTTCGATTTTCTTGTTGATGTCAAAAGCATATTCGTTTGAAGTTATTACAGTATTCAGTTCATAGCCGGAAATGGGGCTGGGCTTCAGGCAGCCGATTTCATAGAAGTCCAGGATGGCTTTCCTTTCCCGATTCCTCAGGTGAATGGCCTCCCTCAGCCGGTCATTCGTGATAGTGATTCCGTAGAATTGCTCCAGATCATCTTTAAGGGACTCTACCGAGGCTTTCCAGAACTCCAGAGCACCGCGTCCGAACTGTCCCGGGGGAAGCTGCATTACGTGGGTGTGCTTTAGTTCCGACATCAGCTCGTACATTTTCTTTTTGCCGTCACAGGTGGTTTCCCCCAACACCATGTCGGAAAAATAAAAGAAAGGGCAGCGGTCGGCAACCGCGCCGCCATAGCTCGCTTTTATGAGGGGACAGAGATTTTTCGGCAGACGTTTTTCCGCAGCGGGCATATTTTCATCACCGATGCCGCATAATACTACCGCGGCTGCATCCGCAGCATCGATCAGCTCCCAGGGCGTATAGGTGCAAAAAACGCCGACGATTCTGCGCCCCTCTTCCTTCATCTTTTTTAAAGTTAAAAAGGCTTTCTTTCTAGCCTCCGGATAGGTTACGAAACCTTCCGGCAGTTTGATTTCTCCCATGATCTTATCACCTTTCTATATAGCTCGGCCGCAAAGCATGATCGGGCCGGTTCTATCAGTATGAAATCCATATATATGTAAAAAAGGCCCGTTGCTATCAACAAAAAAATAATCACACAATCTATTTAATGATAGCATGCCGTTCTTTCTATGTGAAATTGATAATTCACATCTTTATTTGACATTTATTGATTTTTTCTATAAATAAAAATATAATATACTCAAGTTAAGAAACAGTTGATTTAATTTGAAGGTTTTGTTATGGATTTTCACCAGTTGGAAGCATTTGCTTATACAGTTGAGAATAAGAGCTTTTCAGCCGCAGCTGAAAAGCTCTATCTTACGCAACCTACGATAAGCGCGCATATTCGTTCATTGGAGAAGGAATTAAAGGTCAGGCTGATTAAACGGACAACGAAGGAATTTGAAATTACCGCAGACGGGCAGCGACTGTATGAATATGCAGTCAACATCCTTCATCTTCGGAATAAGGCTGTTCATGAGCTTTCAGATGACTATAAGAAAGAGCTTTTTCTCGGTGTTTCATCAGTCCCTGGACAATGTGTTTTACCCGGGATCTTATCCGACTACCATCATAAGGCACCGGAATTGCATTTTCACATTTATCAATCCGACAGTATGGAAATTATCCAGAAGGTTAAAGACGGAAATATTGATGTCGGCATTGTCGGAACGACCGCAGAATCCGACTGTGTGTTTGAGCCCTTTGTCCTTGATGAATTGGTCATTGCCGCACCGAATACAGCCCATTATCAACGGATGCTTCAGGCAGGCTGTTCTTTTGACGAGCTATTAAAAGAGCCGTTTATCATGCGGACAGGCAGTTCCGGAACAAAATTGGAAACCGAGCGCTTTTTATCGGGCCTCAACATATCCATTGATAAACTGAATATAATCGTTTACTTAAACGATGCCGACGCGCTCCGGCAGTGCATTATACAAGGCATTGGCATTTCGATCATTTCGCGCAGAATGGTTGAGCAGCTTGAACAGCAAGGTCTGCTGATGATCTTTCCGCTTGGAAAGTACAAATTAATCAGAAACCTCTATATCGTATATATGGAGAATCGGTATTTGCCAAAGAATACGTCGGATTTTATTCTTTTTCTGAAAGAATATCCTAAGCGGGAAATGCTTTGATTTCCTTAACTAACAATATAGTCAGAGCCGGCATATAAGCAGATTCGGCGTAAGCATAACCAAAGGGGGCTTGCAAAATGCAGCCCCCTTTGGTTATGCTTATTATTAAAGATGTATTCTGGTTCCGGTTTTGCCGTTTATTCCGTCTTTAGCTTTTTCAAGCAGCGTTATTAGCGCTGTGCGGCCGGGCTTGGAGGAAGCGAAGCGAACCGACGCCTCTACCTTCGGGAGCATCGAACCGGGCGCGAAGTGTCCTTCTTTTATGTATCTTTGGGCTTCTTCGACCGAGATGTCGTCAAGCTGTTTTTCATCCGGCTTTTTGAAGTTTATCGCCACCTTCTCGACGGCGGTCAATATAATAAGATAATCCGCGTCAAGCTCTTCGGCTAACAGACAGCTGGCGTGATCCTTGTCTATTACGGCGCTGGCACCTCTCAAATGGTTGCCTTTAAGCATGACGGGAATGCCGCCGCCTCCGCAGGCGATAACCAGCTGTCCCGAATCGACGAGCGTGCGTATAGCGCCTAATTCGATTATTTCCGCGGGCTTCGGCGAGGCGACCACACGGCGGTAGCCTCGTCCGGAGTCCTCTTTTATAATGTAACCGTACTTTTCTTCGGCGACTTTAGCCTGCTCAAGGGTCATAAAATGACCGATAGGCTTTGACGGGTTCAAAAACGCGGGATCGTTTTCGTCGACGCGCATCTGCGTTACCATCGTCGCCACGGGTATATTGTAGATATTACGGTTATAAAGCTCCTCGCGCAGCGCGTTCTGAAGGTCGTAGCCGATATAAGCCTGGCTCATGGCGACGCATACGGAAAGCGGCGTATTGGGTTGGGAAGGATCTTCCCTCGAAAGGGCTGTCATTGCGTTGTTTATCATGCCAACCTGCGGACCGTTTCCGTGAACCACCACAACCTCGCAGCCTTCCTCTATAAGGTCCACAATAGCGCGGGATGTAATTTTAACTGCCTTCATCTGCTCGGGAAGCGTGTTGCCGAGCGCGTTTCCGCCGAGGGCTATGACTATTCGTTTTGACTTTTCCAAGCGGTTTTCCTCCCCGGAACGGCTTATTCAAATATCCTGCGCGTGCCTCTGTCTTCGAGCTTTTTGAGGAGAGCAGCCGGGTCATTGAATTTGCTCAGGAATATCATCGCGGCAATTACATAGGGCTTAAAGCTGGCCTGTTTATAAAGGGGAACGCGGTAGCGGTCGAATACCGACGCGTCGACTTCGCCCTCTTTGCAGCTTACGCCGGAGATGTCGGCGGGCAGGCAGTGCAGGTAAAGCGCGCTTCCGTTTTTCGTTGTTTTCATCAGTTCCTCGGTGCAGGCCCAGTCTTTATGATCCGCGTTCTGTGCGAGGAGCTCTTTTTCAAGCTTCTTGATGCCGTCCATATCGCCGTCGCCGTAAAGCGCCGTGCGCTTTTCCATAGCGGCGAAGGGAGCCCAGCTCTTCGGATATACTATATCGGCATCCTTGAAGGCGTCGGCCATATTGTTGGTTTTTCTGAACGAGCCGCCTGATTTTGCGGCGTTGTTCTTTGCGATTTCCTCAACCTCCGGCATTACTTCGTAGCCTTCCGGGTGAGCGAGGACGACATCCATGCCCATGCGGGTCATCAGGCCGATTACGCCCTGAGGAACGGACAGCGGCTTGCCGTATGATGGCGAGTACGCCCAGGACATCGCGAGCTTTTTTCCTTTAAGGTTCTTAATTCCGCCGAACTCATGTATGACGTGAAGCAGATCGGCCATGCACTGGGTCGGGTGGTCGATGTCGCACTGAAGGTTTACGAGAGTGGGCCTTTGCTCAAGGACTCCGTCACGGTTTCCCTCGCGGACAGCCTTCGAAACGTTTCTCATATAGGTGTTGCCCTTGCCTATATACATGTCGTCGCGGATGCCGATGACGTCGGCCATAAAGGAGATCATGTTGGCGGTTTCCCTTACGGTCTCGCCGTGAGCGATCTGGGATTTTCCTTCGTCAAGGTCCTGAACCTCAAGCCCGAGAAGGTTGCAGGCGGATGAGAATGAAAAACGCGTGCGGGTGGAATTGTCGCGGAACAGGGAGATTCCGAGCCCGCTGTCGAAGACTTTTGTCGAAATATTGTTTTCACGGAGGCAGCGGAGAGCGTCCGCCACGGTCCAGACCGCCTGGAGTTCGTCATCCGTCTTTTCCCAGGTAAGGAAAAAATCGTTGTCGTACATATTGCTGAGTTTGAGAGTATTGAGCTTTCCGATATAATCTTTTAATGTGTTCATTTTTCCGCTCCTTTTATATTAATTTTATTTGCAGTAAAGGGACGGCAGCGCGGCATATACCGCGGCGCACTTGACCAGATCCGCTTTCCAGGTTCTTTCGTTCGGCGCATGCGCCTGAGCTTCCTTGCCGGGGCCGAAGCCTATGCAGGGAATATTGAAGCGGCCCATAATGGAAACGCCGTTTGTTGAGAAGGTCCATTTGTCGACTTTGGGCTCGCCGAACATGCCCTTGTAAGCCTCCGTCATCGCGATCGTCGCGGGATGGTCCTCAGGAATTACCCATGTCGGGAAGAAGCAGCTCGTCGGGTATACGAGATTTTTATAGCTCGGCCTGTCATAGGAATACATGCTGACCTTGGCGCCGTATTTTTTTACGGAAGGCAGGGCGGAAATTTCGTCGAGAGCACTCTCATATGTCTCACCGTGCGTAAGACGGCGGTCTATCGAGATTGCGCAGCTGTCCGCAACGGCGCATCTTGAGGGAGACGTAAAGAAAATTTCTGAAACGGCAAGAGTGCCTTTGCCCAGAAACGGATCATAGTGAAGCTTGTCGTTTAAGCCGCGCACTTCCTGAAGAATATCCGCCATTTTATATATCGCATTGTCTCCGCGCTCGGGGGCCGAGCCGTGGCAGGACACGCCCTTTACGTCGACGCGGATCTCCATGCGCCCGCGCTGGCCGCGGTAGATGTTTCCGTCAGTTGGTTCGGTGATTACAACGAATTCAGGCTTTACCTTATCCTCGTTGATTATATACTGCCAGCAAAGACCGTCGCAGTCTTCTTCCTGAACCGTGCCCGTTACGAGCACAGTGTATTTGTCGCTTAAAAGACCGAGGTCCTTCATTATTTTGGCTCCGTAAACCGCTGAAACGATGCCGCCGAGCTGGTCTGAGGAACCGCGGCCGCCGATCTCAGTGTCGTTTTCATATCCCTCGTAAGGATCGAATTCCCAGTTATCCATGTTCCCGATTCCTACGGTATCGATATGCCCGTCGAAGCCGATAAGAGTTTTGCCGGTGCCCATATAGCCAAGAACGTTGCCCATAGGATCAATTTCGACTTTATCAAACCCAAGGGCTTTCATTTCCTTGGCGATCCTGTTGATATGCCCTTCCTCGCCGCAGCTTTCGCCAGGGATGCGCACAAGATCGCGGAGAAACTTTGTCATATCCTTTTCATAGTACTTTGCGGCTTCCTTGATTTTTGCAAAATCCATTCTTTAACCCTCCATTTATAAACACTTTTCAGCGTCCCAGACGATGGACTTGTAACGGTCCGGGTCTGTGTCGCCTTCTGTGGAAAACATAAGCACCCTTGAATCTGAGTTGAGGCCGAGGGCCTCTTTTAAGCCTCTGAGCTCGTCGGATTTCATAATCGAGCTCAAAAGCCCCATGGAGACGGCTCCGGATTCGCCGGAAACAACCTGGGGATCGCCTTTAATGGGAGCGGAAAGCATCCTCATTCCCTTGGCTGAAACCCAGTCGGGGCAGGATGTGAAAACACGCACATGGTTTTTAAGTATATCCCAGGAAATCGTATTAGGCTCGCCGCAGGCAAGGCCGGCCATAATAGTCTCCATATCTCCGTCGACTATTCTGATTTTTCCGTCGCCCGCTAAGGCTCCCTTATACAGGCAGGCGGCCGCCTCGGCCTCAACAACGACCACTGTAGGGGGATTTTCAGGATAACGGTTCATAAAGTAACCGGTGACGGCACCGGCAAGGGAACCGACGCCCGCCTGAACAAACACATGCGTGGGGCGCCGGCAGCCATATTCTTTAAGCTGCTCGTCCGCTTCCATCGCCATGGTGCCGTAGCCCTGCATAATCCACGAGGGAATCTCCTCGTAACCGTCCCACGCGGTGTCCTGAACCATAACGCCGTTCTTTGTCTTTTCGGCAGCCGCTGCCGCCATTCTGACGCATTCGTCATAGTTTGCGTCCTCAATCGTCACGGTCGCGTTTTCCTTCTGAATGTTGAGCAGGCGGGTCTTAGTCGTGCCTTTAGGCATAAGTACGACGGCCTTTTGCTTCAGCTTATTCGCCGACCACGCGACGCCGCGGCCGTGGTTTCCGTCGGTTGCCGTAAAGAAAGTGGCCTGGCCGAACTCTTTGCGGAGCTCGTCGGAGCTGAGAACGCTGAAGGGAAGCTCTGAAACGTCTTTTCCCGTTTTCTGTGCTATGTAACGGGCCATTGCGTATGAGCCGCCGAGGACTTTAAAAGCGTTCAGTCCGAAACGGTAGGATTCGTCTTTAACATAAACCTCTTTAAGGCCGAGAAAAGACGCCATATGATCAAGCTTCGCCAAAGGAGTTTCGCTGTACTCGGGAAAACTCCTGTGAAAAGCCCTGGCTTTTTCTATCTCGTCAAGTTTCATGACCTGAAGCTCTTTGTCTTCAGTCTTAGGCATTTTGTTTTCTACCCATTTTATGGGCTCGCACATCAAAAAAATCCCCCTTATTTATTAACGTCAATGTAGCTGTACAACGTATATTTGGAAATCCCGAAGTATTTAGATACCTTGTCTCCGGATTTTGTTATCAGAAAGGCACCCGCGTCGTTCAAGAACTGGATCGCGGAGACTTTCTCATCCTTCGTCATAAGAGCGACCGGCTTGCCAATCATTGCCACGGACTGCTCGATCAGGTTGTCAAGAAGATCGTTTACGTTCTGCAAGATCTGCTCCGGCTGCTTGTTTCCGGCCTGCGGCTCGGATTCGACCAGCTGTTTGACCGCCCTGTCGACCGCAAGCAGGCCCGTAATATCGTAATTTAAGGAAAATATATAATGTATCCTGCGGTCTTCCCCGCGAATATACATTGTGCTGGATTTTAATATCCGCCCGTCGGAGGTGCGCGTCAGATAACCGATATGGTCCTTAAGTGAGTCTGGGTCCTTATGCAGGGTTTCAAGCACAACCTTTGAAGGACCGTCACCCGGTTTACGGTTCGTCACGTGGCCGTTTACTATGTAAATAATGGAATGCTCTAGGTTTTGGAGGGTGAGATCGTGAATAACGATCTCGCAATCCTGACCGAACTGCTTAGACATTCCGTCTGCAAACTGTATTAAAAGGTCAAGTGTAGGTGTCATAAATACTCCTTTATACAAATTACAGCTTCATCATAACACAAAATAAGGGAAAAGCAAGAACTTTATACAAAAATATTTAGCTATACTAAAAATATTTGGATATTGCTATTGCAATCGTGGTTTTAGGGTGGTAGTATGACTATATAAACGTGGGAACGTATAAGTTATATAAATATAAATTAACGGCGGAGGAGAACCTTAAATGCTGATTATCGGAAACGGGAGAATGGTTACAAGGGACGTGTCTAATCCATATCTCGAGGACGGAGCTGTCGCGATTGAAGGGTGCGAAATCAAAAAAGTCGGGCCTACCAAGGAGATAAGGGAAAGCTTTCCGAAGGCAGATTTCATAAACGCCGGGGGCGGCGTTATCATGCCGGCATTTATTAACGCTCACGAGCATATATACAGCGCCATGGCCAGGGGACTCAGCATCCGCGGATACAATCCGAAGGGCTTTCTCGACATTCTTGACGGAATGTGGTGGAATATAGACCGCCACCTCACGCTTGAGCAGACCAGGCAGAGCGCACGGGCGACTTACATTGATTCGATAAAAAACGGAGTAACTACGGTTTTCGATCATCATGCAAGCTATGGAGAAATAACGGGCAGTCTGTCCGCGATTGAGAATGCGGCTTCCGAGATGGGAGTGAGGACATGCCTCTGCTATGAGGTGTCAGACCGCGACGGCAAAGACAAAGCAAAAGCAGCCGTTGAGGAAAACTCTAATTTTATAAAGCATGCACTAAAAAACGGAAACGGCATGATCGCGGGTATGATGGGGCTGCACGCTTCCTTTACCCTTTCGGACGAAACCCTTGAGCTGTGCGCGGCGCAGAAACCGGAAGGGGTCGGTTACCATATCCATGTCGCGGAAGGTATCGAGGATCTGCACCACTGCCTCAAGCACTACGGAAAAAGAATTATCGACAGGCTTATGGATTTGGGCGTGCTGGGGCCGAAAACCATTACCGCGCACTGCATATACGTAAACAGGCACGAGATGGAGCTGCTGAAGGAGACGGACACCATGGTGGTGCACAACCCCGAATCGAACATGGGAAACGCCTGCGGCTGCCCGCCCACGATGGAAATCGTTCACCACGGAGTTTTGACGGGGTTAGGCACCGACGGCTATACCCATGATATGACCGAGTCTTATAAGGTTGCGAACATCCTGCACAAGCACCATCTGTGCGACGCGAACGCCGCCTGGGCCGAGGTTCCGCAGATGCTTTTCGAGGGCAACGCGAAAATCGCGGGGCGGTATTTTGAAAAACCGCTGGGCATTCTGAAGGAAGGCGCCGCGGCGGACGTTATAGTCTCGGATTATATTCCGCTGACTCCGATGGACGGCGGAAACTGCAACGGACATGTTTTGTTCGGCATGACCGGCAGAAACGTCGTCACCACGGTCTGCAACGGTAAAGTGCTTATGAAGGACAGGATTTTAACCGGCATCGACGAGGAAAAGGTGATGGCAGAAGT